>NZ_JBFRLX010000197.1:0-5607 GCF_041470165.1 Vibrio sp. 10N.286.46.A8 | reverse complement strand
GATCATGTTTTTGCTATAATTTAATGAAAAAGCTTGGCAATTGCTTGTTTACCCGTATCCTACGTATAAAATTAAAATATAAGATCATCATTATAGTTAGGCTCACCACATAAATGACATCTTCTTTCGTCACGTCGAGCATATTTCGATTTTGCTTTCCCTTACTTCTATTAGCAATATTACTTGCAGGTATGAACAACGTCATCCTAGTGACGGATTCAAACTTAGGGTTTGCTAGCAACCTCCCATACATTCTATTGAGCGTTGCGGTTTTGCTGTGCCACACATTTAAGCAAGGTCGTATGGCCATGGTGTCCTTAACCATGCTCGTCGCATACCTCATCATTCAAGTTCGTTTACAAACGCCACTCAACACAGGCACCACTCTATTAGAACTGTCTCTGTTAACCGCTTTAGTTCCTGTAACATGCTTACTGGTGTATGCCTTCCCAGATAACGGCGTTAACTCGAAATCCATGTTCCTATATGCTTTGGTTCTCGTTCTGTTTACGGTATGGGCACAATTAATTGTTTCTCATTTCCAGTCAGGTGGATTTGAGTCATGGAGCGAAGGTATCCTGTTTATCGTTAACGGATTCTCGAGGCTACCTTTCGTTTTAGTGCTGTATAGCCTTTGTTTACTTGGCCTTACTTCGATTTTAGTTCTGGTATACAACCGCGCGATTGATGTTGTCGTATACAGCGCAATTTTACTTTCTACTAGTACATTCATATTTTTTGATGTGCAATACATCTCTAGTACGATGTTCTCGCTGTCTGGTACGTTATTCATTATCTATGTCGTCTCTGCTAGCCACGATATGGCCTTTAATGACCGTTTAACTAACATTCCAGGTAGACACGCACTAGAAGTGGATATGAAGCACTTAGGGCGAAAATACTCAATGGCGATGGTTGATATCGACCACTTCAAGAAATTTAACGATACCTACGGGCATGACATTGGCGACGATGTGTTGAAGTTGGTAGCACGTATATTGAGTGAAACAACCGGTGGTGCAAAAGCTTATCGCTATGGTGGTGAAGAGTTTACGATTATTTTTAAAGGCAAATACTCGGAACAGGTTAAAGAGCACCTTCAAGTTCTCATTTCGGAAGTACAAAACTACGATATGACGATTCGAAATAGCAACGATCGCCCTGACGACCATGAAGTCGGCATTAAAAAACGTGGTCAGAGCAACAAATCAACTGAAGTCGTAAACGTAACGGTGAGCATTGGGCTGTCTGATAGTAGAACCACTAAACAACCCGTAGAAGTCTTGAAACTTGCCGATAACGCACTGTACAAAGCAAAAGAAACTGGCCGAAACAAGCTGTGTGTCGATAGTTAAAGACGTTGAAAGTCTTGGAATGTAAAGCTCTGAACATCGTAATTTAACGGTGTGAACATCGAAAGCGTTGGTGCTTAGACTAGTCTTGGTTAAAGAAGATGACTAAGCTCCCTCCTTTCAAACTACTTCCGTAATTGATAGTAAACCCTATTCCTACATTGTCGACCCAGTCATTAAACAGATTTGGGTTAAGCAACCAACCTACACTACCTTCGTAGTAAGCTGTAGTGCCCATAGACGCGACAGTATCACCACCAATATCTATTCTTCTTATACTCGAATACATAGATGTGATGTTTTTGTCCCAACGAACTAAGTCATAGAAGATCTTAGCTTCATTTGCTATGTACCAACCTTCTGGGTGACCAATGTTACCGTTATTGGCTTCTCCCCAACCTATACCATTAAAGTAATGCCAACTGGTACTGAGTTTATATTTTCCCCAGTCATTCTTATCTTCAAACATCAACTTTATCTTAGGCTCTATTATGTATGCCCAAGCATCCGTGTTCAGATAAAGACCATCCAGGCGACCTTGAATTGGTGCAAGCAACGAAGAACGATATTCAAAATCGTTTCGATAATAGGAAATATGGTTACCAATTGCAGAACTAAAACTCCAGTATTCGTTTAACTGGGATACGTTCGCATATTCAACGTAACCAGAAACCACAGACTCTTTTTGAAAGTCGCTTATCGTTGAACTGGCATATTGAACATCCTTCTCTATCCGCAACGCAGATAAACGAAGTGTTACTTCTTGATGGTTGTCTTCAATATAACTTGGCACTTCAAAGGTATAAGGAAGGCTGAGGGACGCGATATTTTGTCGGCGACTTACTGAGTCATTAGAGCCAATATCTTCATTGTCCAAACTAAAGACTTTGTTGGGATCAAAATTATTTATGCCAAAGGTAAACACATCCGTATCATTGAGCAAAACACTCGTTGCGAAGGTTTGTTCAATGTCTTTCCTGACCAGTTCAGAGAGTGAAGCTGCGTTAACAGCGGTTGGAGACACGGAAACAAACAGAGTTAATACAAGACCTTTGTTTGAGTTAGTCATGACGAATGACTTGGAATGCTGCATTTCTTTTATCACTTAAGTCACTTCCTAGCTTATAAGCTACTAGAAGTATAATTCAGGTTACTACCGAAGCTCGTCAACTATTGCTCAAGCTCCATAATATCGCGTTGTATGTAGGTATTTCTTCCACTTTGCTTGGCTTGATACAGTGCTTGGTCAACCTTTTCGTAAATAGAAGCGATAGCTTCACCACCTTCAGGGATGAATGACAACACACCTTGTGACGCTGTCACCCTATCAGACACTGCTGAGTAGTCGTGGACGTAGTTCATTTGATGCAGTGCTTCTTTTACACGATTGGCCTGTAAATTAGCCGCGGAGCTGTCGGTATCACTCAGAATGATGACGAACTCTTCACCGCCGTAACGTCCAACAAACTCTCCAGCTCGAACAAAGAGCTCTTTCAAAGTATTGGCAAGCCCTTGCAGGCACTTATCCCCTTGAATGTGGCCATAGTTATCGTTGTAAGGCTTAAAGAAGTCAACATCGAGTAGTATGACGGTCATGGATATATTACGTCGTCCGTGCCACGCAATGCTCTCTTCAAGCTTAGTATCCATATATCGACGGTTGTATAATTTGGTTAGGCCGTCTTCGTTGGCTTGTTGTTGCAGTAAAATATTCAGTTCTTCGAGTTTGGCGGTACTCTGTTTTAACTCTCGTCTCATGTGCGCAATACGCTGCATCGCAATCAACTTAGAGTTCAAAACAACTTTGTTTACTGGTTTGATCAAATAGTCATCGCCGCCGGCATCAATCGCTTTTGCGATCATTTCAGGCTCTTCATGACCGCTCAAAAAGATGATCGGAACCCATTCTGGGAATTGCCGACGAACTTCGTTAGCGACCTCAAAACCATCCATGTCTGGCATGCTGATATCCAGTAACACGAGTTCAGGATCAAAATCAGAATAAACATTCAGGGCTTCTTTTCCGCTACCAACAGCTTCTACAACGTGACCCAGTTGCTTGAGTCGAATAGCGAGTTGCATCCTATCCAGTTGAACGTCATCAACCAGCAATATGCGCATCGAAGATCCCTTTTCTATCATCACATCACCTTTATCTAGTGTTGAATATTCAAAGTAGCTCAAATTTGGGCTTAAATCATGCCCTAATCTCTATATTATATTGACTTTTTTACAGATCTTTTTAGCATTGTTTCTTTTTAAAGAGAAATACTATGTCAGACGCTACAAACAACGAAGTACAAGAAATCGATTTAACCACTATCTCACCGGAGCTTCGCCAAGTTATCGAATTTGATGAAGTGCCTAAAGAGATGCACAACATGGTTACTTCTATTCATGAGGTGTCTGAAGAAGCAGTGCGTGAAACTTGGAGCAGCCTTCCAGCAAGCGCACAAAATGTTTTGGACAACTTTGAGCAATTCCACGCTCTAATCTCTGTTAGCCAAGCTTTCGCTGGTGTAAACATGATGGAGGAGTTCCCTACTCTTAAACTTCCAGAAGGCATGTCTGATGAAGAAAAAGAAGAGTACCGAGCTCAACTGCTTGACCAAATTTTACATAACTGTGTAAAAGACATGGCTAAGCAAATCAAGAAAGCGCGCCGTGATGCTATCTTGAAGCGTGATTTCAAAGAAGTTTTCATCCGCTAAGCCATTCAGAGCACCTAAATTTAGGTTGAATGCTTAACGAAAACTTAATGATTAAGCCGTATGTTATTTAAAACATGCGGCTTTTTTGTACCTGCAGCTTTTTCTATACGTTCTTTTGTGGCTCTTATAATTCTAACTTTTCTCATCGCACGGAAAGTATGCGTTAACACTCATACAGTATGACGCAAAACTGGCAGTTACACCGTATAAAATGACCCATGTAGTCATTTATGGAATCAAGATCGAGTCACAGAATCAAGATCGAGTTTTACCCGTTCTAAAATGAAACCAAAAACCAGGTACGTCTTGGGATCTTAATGTATTACCGTTAGATCTTAATGTATTACCGCATGAGCTTGCTGCATAAACTTAGTGCATAAGCTTAGTGCGTTATCGCGATATCTCTTTGCGCGACACTCACGCCTTTAATTTGTGCGTAGACACGTTGTCCAATTTCTAAATTCAGCTCATCCAGCGCCCACAATGTAATAGTCGCCCATAGGTAGCATCCGGCCTCAAGTTCTAACTCGACAGCGACACTCTGCTTATTCGAGCCTTGCTGGTGCGTCTCTACCCTTTTAATAGTGACAGGAAGGATATTACGTATCGAAGTGCCTTGCGGCTGCTGTAGCGTGATAGAGACATCATTTGCCCTCACTTGCAGCCTTACCGTAGTGCCAAGCTCGCTCGACACCTTTTGAACCCAAAGTGACGTTGATTTACCTAACGTTAGACGTGACAACGCATAATCATCATTATGTTCCGCTAATGTCGCTTCAAACAACGAACTTTGCTCTGAAAAAGATTGCCACGGTTGCATGGCTCTCGATGCCCATACCTCTTCCGTCATCCCCGATGAAATAACTTTGCCTTGATCAATGATCACAAGGTGATTTGCCAAGCGTAATATTTCATTGAGGCTATGAGTGACATAGATAATCGGTATTTGAACGGTTTCAGATAAGTTTTCCAGAAACGGCATTACTTCACGCTTACGAGGTAAGTCCAGAGACGCCAATGGCTCATCCATCAATAGAATGCTGGGCTTAGACAACAGTGCGCGGCCAATCGCAACACGTTGCTTCTCACCGCCAGACAGACGGGCTGGATAGCGATCAAGCAGCGAGTCCAACGATAGCATCGAGACTATTTGTTCAAAGTGCGCGTTATCGACGCATTTCATGCCGTACTTTAAATTCGCAGCTACCTTCATGTGTGGGAACAATCGTGATTCTTGGAATACATAGCCGACGTTGCGTTTGTGCGTTGGTAAGTTGATGCCATTTTCACTATCAAACAGAATGGTTCCAGATACGCTGATCAAGCCACTATCTGGTTGTTTGAGACCACTAATGGCATTGATAAGTGAAGTTTTACCTGCACCAGAACGACCGAAAATTGCCGTAATACCAGTACTTGGCAATTCTAAGTCAATATCAAAAAACGTTTCACCAAGCTGTTGCTGATATTGGAGGACCAAAGTGCTCATGCGACTCATGCGTTACCCCCCAAACGTTTTGCTGACTTTTTGTTGAGCCATTCAG
>NZ_JBFRLX010000196.1:0-30859 GCF_041470165.1 Vibrio sp. 10N.286.46.A8 | reverse complement strand
GAGTCAATATTTCCAAATTTTTCATTTATAATTTTAAACATGTTGATGTCTCCATTTTAAAAAGATATTAACAAGAAGAAAAAAATATTCAATGGCGGTTTTAAAATGAATAATAAAATTCCATATACGAGCTACTCAGGAAATTCGGAACACTTATGTAAAAAAGGTGATGCAGTTGAATTTATTCAACCTTGGTACACGCCAATTTCTACCACACCAGAAAATACCGGTATGGCGGTGGGCGGAATTGGTAACACATTTACACTGACGCCAAACGGAAAAACACCAAATTTCAGCTTTATTCCGGGAATATTTGTTGATTGTTCAGAGCAAATTATTAATTTTAATGACTTTTATGCGTCGGTGATGAATGTGCCGACTATCGATACGCTGCAAGTCCTTAATGAACAAGAGCTGAATGTTCACCTAAACTTTTATCCTGCTTTGTTTGATGGCAAGAAGATCGAAAGCAAAAACATATCGAATGCGATTAACCTGATTCGAGCAGCATTAAAAAATGGTCGCTTCTACCAAGAAAATAAAGCTAACTTTACAAAGTGGAACGTTGAATTTTCAAATAAGACTCAATTATTGATTGAAGAAGATTCAGATTCAATAGTTTGTCAATTATATGTCGCCTTAGATTTTTTTAATGGTTTATTAACAAATGATACAACGAAGTTATTATCGCTTGCCTCGGGTGATAATAATCATATAGATAGTGTTAATGGCAGAGATATAGAATATCAAGCTTTGTATCCATTGGCTGAATATAAATACAGCAGCTTCGAAGATATTAATATAAAGCGTAAGGTAGTATCTCCGATCGTTAAAGAGAACAAACGCCTTTGTTCATTACCGATGCACTGGAATCACTTCGAATTAATCAATAATTCAGCGCAAACTCGCGTGATTACGCTTGCTCAACCGCTACAAAACTTGATTGGTTCAACCTATCAAAAAGGCCGTGATGGCATTCAAGATTCGGCTTGTACCTTATCTCAAAATCCTATAGCTCAGCAGCATGAAGTGGTTAACTTAAAAGGCGAAAGTCACAGTTTTACGGGTGTTCAGCTGTCTAGCCAATCGCCTTATCAGAGCGATATTGAAGGCGAGGTGGTGTTTGGTGTTCAAGCGGATAACCAGTTGACGGAATCTGGTAAGGTTTCGATTTCTGTGAAGCCAACGCTTTACACCTCTAAGAGTGCTCAGCAAACAGAGTTCGCACTGAAAACAGGCCGCACAAACACTGAGTTCCAAACCGGTATCTACACAGGGCGTGAAGCTCTGAGCGCATTGGTGGTGGTTCAGGTTGAATTGGAAGCGGGTGAGTCTGTTGATCTGCGTTTTGCACAGGTAATGGCGCACAGCAAAGTCATGCTTAATGGCTGGTGTTCAGAGAAGGCTTACACGCAGTTTTACCCGCAAACGCAACCAGCTCTGCCGATGTTAGAAGACGTATTACCAGAGCTAGAAGCGATTGAGCAACAGATCGTCGAGCAACAAACGGCTTTCCTCGAACAAGCTCAAAGCAAGATATCGCAGCCAGAATCGGCATTGCGTTATGCGACGATGGCAATGAACTCATTGTCCTTCCTAGCCGAATCAACGGTATGGGATAAAGAAGACAAGTTCTTGGTGAAAGAGTGTGTCGACTACCCATTCTTTAACTCTCTGGATGTGTATTTCTACGGCTCATTCTCACTGCTTTATTTGTTGCCTGAGCTTGATGGCTGCGTGATGAAAGAGTTCTCTAAAGCCATTTTGGCGGAAGACTTTACCGAGCGCCGATACTGGGAATATGAAGCGACGCCTAACGCCGAATTGATTGATGATAAGTACCAAGGTGTACGCGCTATTCGAGGTGCGGTGATCCACGATTTGGGCAGCCCATTCGATATCCAGCCAGACGCTTACAGTTGGCACAACGTGAAAGAATGGAAGGACTTAGCGCCGAAGTACATTCTGATGGTGTACCGTCACTATCAAAACACCCAAGATATTTCAGTGGTTAAAGAGTGCTGGCAAGCCGTAACTGAAAGCATCGATTTCTTATCGAACTTGATTGCTGAAGGCGATGATTTACCGCTAACCCGAGGCACAGACGATACCTTTGATAACCTCGCGTCTCACGGCATCTCTATTTACTGCGCGAGCCTTTGGGTAGCAGGTCTACAAGCGGCAAGCGAACTTGCAAAATTGATGAATGAAAGTGAGTTAGCCGCGGGCTACTTAACGCGTTCTAAAAAGGCGTTAGTAACCGTTGAGCAAAGCTTGTGGGATGAAAAAGAGGGTTACTACCACTTCTTCGTGACGCCAGTTCAAGCCAAGCATTTGACAGGTAAGAACTATCAAGCATTGGAAACCTTAGGCCTGACTTTGACGGGTGATACGATTGCTGACAAGAACACGCTCAATGCCTATTTAAATGAAACGGATACCTCCATCAACATCAGTAAAGTATCTCAAAGAGTTTCTAAGAAACGCTTGCTGAGCGAGACCGCGCCTCAAGCCTTTACACAAGAATACTTAGATTTAGTGCCAGATTCCGACAACAGCTTTGGCGATGCCTTGTTGGCCGACAGCTATCTAAAGCTCATCGGTTTAGAAGGTATTTTCCCGCAAGAGAATATCCAACGCGCATTGGACTATGTTTATAAGCATAACTTCGAAATTAACAGTCCCGAGTTGGGTGTTGCGAATATGACGTTAGCTGATGGCTCACCACATGAAGCATTTCAGGCACAAGATGTGTGGATTGGTGTTCAGTTTAGTGTGGCAACAGCGTTGAATTTAGCGGGTAAATCGCAGCAAGCAGAAACATTGATGGATACCGTGTATACCGCACTCTATGACTATTCGAAAATTCCATTTGCAGCGCCAGAGGGGTTCAATTGTTCTGTGTCTGTCAATGAGAAAGATCTTATAGAAGTATTTAAAGTGTCGCAAAATGATGCGAAAAACTGGATAAGTGTACTTAAATATCAAAAGTGTGTGCTGTCTGACGGTCGTATCAACCCAACATTAACGAAAGATACTGACAATTTTGTTAAAATGATGGGCGGTGAAATTCCGCTAGAAAAGCTGGCAGGCTTACACAAATGGCTATTGAGTACTGGCTTGAAATATACGGCTGGCCGCTACTTTAGACCGGGGATGATCTTCGCCTACTTGTATTAACTTAATGACACAAGCTTCAGCTAAAGCAGTGGTATGCAGGTTGAAATTGACGGGGAGCTTCAAGCTCCCCGAATGTCACTTGATTAGGGTATCGAGATGCGCACTAAAACAAAAAAAACAACAGTATACGATGTAGCAAGATTGGCTGGTGTTTCTCCCAGTACCGTGTCTCGCTTCCTTAATCGAACCACTTATGTGTCGGACGATAAAAGCCAAAATATTGAGCAAGCTATTAAAGACACGGGCTACAAACCTAACTTCCAAATGCAAGAAAACACCAACCGACGCTCGCTCACTATTGGTGTCTTGGTGCAGCACCCTGACAGCCCTTACACCAGTCGTATTCTCAACGACATGGAGAAAACTCTGATCGCTCAAGGCTATTCGTTAGTGATCGCGACAGGGCATTGGCAGAAAAAGTTAGAAATGCACGCGTTGGAGTATCTCGCAAAAAGTAACGTGGATGGCATGATCATCGTTACAGGAAGCATTACTCAGGAAGAGATTTCCAAGTATGCACAAGACATTCCTATCGTGATGGTTGGCTACGATTTTGTTGAGAATAACGTCCGCTCCATCAACATTGATAACGTGTTGGGCGGCTACATGGCAACCTTACATTTACTGCAACAAGGGCATGTGAACATTGCTCATATTAAGGGGCTTTCAAGTCAACCGGATTCGGGAAATCGCTTTGAAGGCTATAAGAAAGCACTTCAAGAGGCGGGTATTAAAGTGATGCCAAAACTCGTTAAACAAGGTGATTTCAGTAGTGAGTCTGGCTACGAGAAAACGGTAGAGTTGATTGAATCTAAGGTTCACTTCTCTGCTTTGTTTGCTGCTAATGACCAAACGGCTTACGGGGCGATTAAGGCGCTGTCTGACCACGGTTATAAAGTGCCAGAAGATGTGTCTGTGATTGGCTTTGATGACTTGCCGACGTCTAAGTATTTCACGCCAGCGTTAACGACTTTGAGACAGCCTATTGAAGAAATTGGAGAGGTATGTGCTCAATCGATTTTGAATCTGTTATCTGGCGAGCGGCATGAAGCTCGATTGCCACCCATTGATTTAATCGTTAGAGAGTCGACCAAATCATTGTATCGTTAATTTCAAGACAAGCCTCAAGGTGGTACGCCCGTGATGATTCGTATTGATGTCAGTGCGAACCGTGGTGCAGGAATACCGCTGAGTAAAGCTATCGCTCTCGCTGCTGATATTTACGCGCTCACATTGTTTAACATGGGGATTGAATTACGAGCTAACTTAGCTGTGAGATAATTAAAATAAACCTAACTCTGAACTAGTCGATCAGTTTGTAGTGCACCAATATTGAGGTGTTACGTGTGCTTACGTTTGTAGAGCTATAAATACTGTAATATCCAACCAAGTTAAACGTCACTACTTAGCCTTCATCCTAGACGGCTTTATTATAGGTTTTCGAATGAAAAAATTAACTCTAGCTCTCATTTTGTCCTTTTTATCGTCAGTCAGTTACAGTCAGAATTCTGAGTTTTATCCTGAATACTATTCCCAAGAAGTTATATCAAATGATCACTTAACTTTTGTCCTTAACTTTGATTTGGACTTTAAGTATGACAAAGAACGCTACATTGAAGCCGCTAACAAATGGCTAGGCATAATCAAAAAGGTTGATGGAAAAGATCAGCACACAATTAACATTGAAATTATTGTGTCAGATGATGTGGAAGAGTACGGCTTAGCGGCAGTAGAAGAGTATGAAGACAATATCCCCTCATTAGGCATTATCTGGATTAGCTCAGATCTCCATGAGCCTGATTTTGATCCCAAAAGCTATAAGCCAACTATTTTGCATGAATTTGCGCATATTCTTGGCGTTGGAACTTCAAGTGACGTGTTTATAGACGATTCAAAAGAGATTGCCGGTAAAGGTTTTTGTATGGAAACCAGCAAAGCAGTTACTGCCTACAATGAAGCTTATAATAGAGATTATGAATGCTTGCCATTTTCCGACGGCGGTCATTTATACGATTACATCAATGGGACTGACGACAAACGCGGTAAGGATTCTAAAGGCCGAACTATTCCGCCAATGCCTAAAGAGTTAATGGCTAATGGTGATGACTTGGGACCGGTGACGTTGTCAATTATTGATGATCTGGGCTTTGAACTTTACGATTGACTCTACTACGCCCTTAACTGGGCGTTTTTTAATCCCCAAAGTTAATTCAATCACTACTTTAGGTTATACGGGGGCATGTAAGCTAAATCACTTTTGCCCCAAAGTTGTTTAGACCGAGGAACACACATTTCATCTAAGCCTCATTTGACTTACTTGTTCTAATCATTGTACTGCATTGTCTAGTGCGATCACCTATCCCAGTCGTCAGATTTGTTTACGATAATATCGACAATTTCTGCAAGTTCTTCTCCTTTTGGCGTCAACCCGTAATAAACTGTTACAGGAACCGTCTGTTCTTGTCTTCTCCAAACAAAACCTTCTCCTGTTAACAGCTTTAAACGCTCACTGAGGACTTTGCTAGACACCAAGGCTAGCTGCTTCTGTATTTGCCCAAACCGTATTTCTTTATGCTGACCGACTAACCAAACAATATGCGCAGTCCACTTTGTAGAGATCAACATTAAGTATCGATCCGCACTACAATAGCCCTCGGGGTGTTTACCTTGCTGGCTCATAGTCCACTCCTTTTATATGTTCATATTGCATTTTCTAAAATTGGCGCACCTTACTAAGTTACCTGTAGGTGCCTGGTTACTTTTAGGTAGCTAATTTCATTTAGTAACCAACTCTAATACTATCACACTATCTTTACAGAACACTAAATGAAGGAAACATTATGAAAGCTGTATGGTTGATTGCTTTAAGCGCTTTTTCTTTTTTATCTTATGGATCGACAGATTACACAAAACCGCAAACACCTAGTGAATTACACCAATTATTTGCAAAGTATTTTTCAAATAAAGATACAACTGGGCTCGCGACATTATTCCATGAAGATGCCGTATTCGTCTTAGATGCTGAAGGTAATCTCGCTAGAGGCAAAGACGCTATCGTACAGACCTTGAAAGGCTATATGCAAGGTGACGTGGAAATGGTCACACATGGCGTGTCTATTCATATCAATGGCGACACTGCACTTATTCGTTCCGACTGGGAAATCCTTAATGTACAAACAGGAATGGCTCTAGAAGTAATGAAATATTCTGATGGCGGTTGGCTTTATGTCATCGATAACCCCAATGGCTTCTAAACAATTAGCTACCCCGTCAACATACTAAAAATTATTTAGGAATACTAAAAAATGAGAGCTCTACAAGTAACTAAATTTGGCAGCCCAGAAGTGCTAACCGTAAACCAAGTTGAAAAACCGCAAATAAGCGAAAGTCAGTTACTAATTAAAGTCGCTTATAGTGGCATTAACTTAGCAGATACGTACCTTCGTAAAGGTGCCTTCCCAGGCGTACCCACCCCTCCTTTTACTTTAGGGATGGAAGGGTCAGGCATTATTGAAGAGATGGGGGCTAAAGTCAGTGGTTATAAGAAAGGACAACTTGTCACATTTTCAGCCAGTCAATCCTACGCTGAGTACGTTGTTGTCGACACTACCAGCTCATTAGAATGGGAACTAGCTGTCCCTGTGTCACTTTCACCTCTAGTAGCAAGTAGTATCAGTATGTCGGCAAGAACTGCGATTCTCTTGACCCAACGTTTGAACAGCTCTGCGCGAAAAGTTCTCGTTCATGCTGGAGCAGGAAGCGTGGGAAGCGTTCTAGTTCAACTTCTTAAAGCTCAAGACCATGAAGTTATTGCTTTAGTCGGCTCTGATAAAAAGAAAGAATATGTACACTCATTGGGAGCAGATCGTGTTTTAAATTATAAACAGGAAGGTGTCCAAAATATTATAAAAAGCGAATATCCAGATGGAATAGACGCTATTTTCAATGCTACTGGCGGTAATTCTATTGCAAGAGATATCGACCTTCTTGCAAGTAATGGACATTTAATTTGGTATGGCTTCGCTGAAAGTAATCAAGCCCCAATATAGAAACAGCACTACAAAATGCCTTTATGAAGTCGATTAAGCTTGAATTATTAAATGGAGGAACCCACAGTAAACAAGGCAATGTCTCGGCGATAAAATCAATCGAGAGCTTGCTTTTAGAGCGTAAGATTAAAATGTCAGCTCACAAGATCTATTCACTCGAAGAAGGCGTAAATGCTCATCGAGATTTAGAAAGTGGTAATACGGTAGGAAAGTTAATTCTTCAACTTTAAGAAACTGTACTGAACTATGCATGACTTTAGTCGCTAAGGTAATTTGGTCAGCTACATATAGGCTGGCCACATGATAGCAATACGAGAAGTAATCAGAAAAGTTGGAGTCGGCTGTGGAACGTAACTCAGAAATGTCCAAAAACAAGTTAGCGCTCTGCCGACTATCAGCTAACCCTGTTTAAAGTTCGTCAACTTGAGCAAACCTTCATAATCACTGGCTCGAATCGCTGAGTTGATTTTTTCATATACGCCAGAAACGAAAAATGTCGCATCCATGCGACATTTTTCTTTTGGCGGCCAAACCAGTTTTGCTATATCCATTCTAGAGTGAAACCCATTCTACTCTTCATATTTGAAGCCGCAGCGTTGTTAACTGCCTAAGTTCACCCAAATTACATAGAACACCTATGCTCATAGGGCTGAACTTATTTGTTGCCTAGCTGCAACTCCAATTATTTTGAGTATCGAGATTATTCAGAATGTACATATAAGACGCTGTTAATCTTGATTAGTTCCCTTTACGCGGCATTTTTTTTCGACTTATTTTCTAAGTCGAATGACGCAGCGATGAGTTTCTTGGTGTAGTCGTTTTTCGGCGCATTGAAAATCTCTTCTGCAGCGCCTTCTTCCATCACTTCACCTTTCTGCATTACCAAAACACGATCCGATAAGGCTTTGACTACCGAAAGGTCATGGCTGATAAACAGGAAGCCGATATTGTGCTTGGCTTGGATGTCTTTCAGCAGATCAATCACAGTGAGCTGTACAGAGCGATCGAGTGCTGAAGTCGGTTCATCCAATAGAATGAAAGAGGGTTCAAGAATCAACGCGCGAGCAATCGCAATACGTTGTCTTTGTCCGCCCGAGAACTCATGTGGATAGCGGTTAATTGAATTTGGTTCTAAGCGAACCTCAATCAATGCTTTGCGAGCTCGTTCTAATCTTTCTTTCTTGGATAGATGAGGTTGATGTACCGTTAAACCTTCAGTGATGATTTCCCCAACAGTCATGCGTGGTGATAAAGAACCATAAGGGTCTTGGAATACCATCTGAACATCTTTCTTGAGCTTGTGACGTTCTTTATCGGTTAACAAACTCACATCTTGGCCTTTGTAAACAATACGTCCGGTACTTGGCAGCAAGCCGATCAGTGCGCGTCCTAGTGTTGATTTACCTGATCCAGATTCACCAACAATGCCTAACGTTTCACCTTGTTTTAGGGTCAATGAGATGCCTTTTACAGCTTCGAAATATTGACTCTTACTCTTAATGAAGTGAGATTTCACTAAGAATTGAACACGGATATCATCGGCACACAGTAGCTCTGGCGCCGATGCTTCTACAGGAACCTTAGCGCCTTTCGGAATTGAGTTGATCAGCATGCGTGTGTAATCGTGCTTAGGATTTTCGAATAGCTCTTGAGTGAGTCCTTCTTCGACCAATTCCCCTTTACACATCACGAGTACTCGGTCGGCAAAGTGTTTCACTACACCGAGATCATGGGTAATGAATAAAATCGCCATGCCCATCTTGCTTTGAATCTCTTTGATAAGAGAGAGCACTTCAGCCTGAACCGTCACATCCAAAGCCGTAGTCGGTTCGTCTGCAATCAGAATGTCTGGTTCATTGATCAGAGCCATTGCGATCATGATGCGTTGCAACTGGCCGCCTGAAAATTCATGTGGGTATTTGTTGTATGCCTGTTCTGGCATTGGTAGGTGTACAAGGTTGAAAAGCTCAAGCACACGCTGTTTCGCTTGAGATTTCGATACATTACGATGACACATAATGGCTTCAGCCACTTGTGTACCCACGCGTAGATATGGGTTTAGAGATGTCATTGGTTCTTGAAAGATCATTCCAATCCTGTCACCACGAATTGACTGCATCTCTCGTTCAGTCTTTTTGAGTATCGACTGACCTTCAAATTCGATTTCCGATTGAGCATCAATGATGGCGTTGTCAGGAAGCAAACGCATTAAAGCGTTGGAAGAGACAGATTTACCTGAACCCGATTCGCCAACAATGGCCAAGGTTTCACTAGAATTAAGAGTAAAGTTAATCTTTTTTACCGCATCAATGATTCCATCATTGGTTATGAATTTAACGGAGAGATTATTAACTTTAAGAATGGCCCGGTCCGACATGATATATCCTTATCAATTTAAGACATTAGGTGAAGATTGAACTTCTGAAGTGGTTTTAAGCTGCCCAAAATGGTGATGAGCGCGTTGAATTTGTTCTAGCTCGAGCATCCAATGTGAGCTGCGCTGAGCACTGCAAAATGCGATCAGGTGATTGAGTAAATCTTCGCTCTGCTTTTCCAATAACCTAAAGGTACGTTGAATCAACTCTGTACCCTCAAGAGAGATAAATTGCATCAATGCATAAGATTGGTTCAAGGTGTCGAAGGCTTGTTGCTGTTGGCCTAAACGATTGAGAATCTCTGATTGAGCGACACTGGCGTCTCTAAGGCCTGAAATTAAGCAAGCAAACTGGCAGGGTTTGATGTCACTTTGGTATGCCGCGTTTTGGATGTGATGAGGAAGAGAGGTGAGAACATCATTATAGAGGCGCTGTGCTTCGGGCCAATGACCTTGTTCCATTAACTGTTCAGCTTTTAGGTAGTGCATCCAGCAGCGTTCAATTTCCATGTCCACATCCTTAATTTTAAATATCCTAAAATGTTAATGATATTTATTATCAATTGCAAATTAAAATCATTCACATGCTAAGTTGGTGAATTAAATCTCTCGTTATTGCTAAAAACGGGGCAAATTGTGTGTTATTTGTTCAGTTGAACAGCTGTGCAGCGTAAGTCACTAAATTTATAGGTAATTACATCTACACTGATTTTATCTACACCCAAGTAATGAAGGACTAAGGAGGCGGCGATGGCGATGCAAAGACTCAATACAGAACAGCTGTATAAGGTAGCGGAACTCGATAAGCTACCATGTAAGTCGACCAAAGAACTGGCTCCAATTGACGAAATCGTCGGGCAAGAACGTGCACAAAAGGCCGTTGAGTTCGCGATGTCAATTAAGGAAAAGGGTTACAACATTTATGCGATAGGTCGAAATGGTCTGGGTAAACGTACCATGATCTTGCGCTACCTAAACCGACATCCTCAAGAAGTACAGGAGCTTTTTGATTGGTGCTATATCGCGAATTTTGAAGACATTCGTACACCTAAGGTGCTGAAATTGCCTCGTGGTGTTGGCAGCAGTTTGAAGCAAGATATTGAAAAGCTGATGCGTAAGCTTCTTAAAGCAATGCCACTCGCATTCGATAACGAGATGTACTTTAACCGCGCTGACCGATTAAAAAATCAGTTGGCCGCTAAGCAACAAGCGGCGTTAGAAGCGATCAGTCAAGAAGCAAAAGATAAGGGCATCAACCTGACGATCACGACTCAGGGTGACTACCAATTTGTCGCGATGAATGGCGATGATCTTCATACCGAAGAGAGCTTCGACTTACTCACGCCAGAAGAGCAAGATCAATTCGATAAAACCATTGATGGATTGGAAGTCGGGCTGCGGACCATTTCTCGTGAACTGACTGAGCTTGAAGAGACGTACACAGAGAAAGTTCAAAAGTTGAATGATGATACGGCGCGAGATGTTATTACCCACTTCATCAAGCAGTTGAAGCAAGATTACAGCCAATATCCTGATATTAAAAAGTACCTGACAGCACTGCGTAAAGACATTGTCGACAACGCAGATATTTTCTTAGAAGAGAGTACAGAGCAAGCAGAAGTTGCAACCGCCTCTTTGGACAAGAAAATGCCACGTCGCTACAAGGTGAACGTGATTGTGAGCCAGAAGGAGGAGACTCTGCCGATCGTGGTTGAAGAGAATCCGAATTATCACTCCCTGTTTGGCTATGTCGAAACGGCAACGTTCAAAGGCACCGTATTTACAGACTTCTCTTTGATCCGCGCTGGTAGTTTGCATAGAGCCAATGGTGGCGTCTTGCTGATGGATGCGGTCAAAGTACTTGAACAACCTTATGTGTGGGAAGGCTTGAAGCGCGCGCTGCGTTCGCGTCAATTGAGCTTCACATCATTAGAAAAAGAGGTCACGTTAACGGGGGCGGTATCACTTGATCCTGAGCCTATTCCATTGGACGTTAAGATCATCCTGTTTGGTGATTATCGAACTTATCAACTACTGCAACATTACGATGCGGAGTTTGGTGAATTGTTCCGTGTGACGGCCGATTTTGAAGATGAGATGAAGCGTACTGCGGATTCTGAAATGCATTACGCACGCTTCATTTCAAGCATCGTGCACGACAACAACATGCTGCATTGTGATCGCAAAGCGATTGCTCGGATCATTGAGCACAGTTCTCGTCAGGCGGGTGACCAAAGTAAGTTGTCGCTGCACTCGGCACACATTGCCAACCTGCTTCGTGAGTCAAACTACGTGGCGAAAGGGGCGAAGTCGAACCTGATTCGTGCTACGCATGTCGACCAGGCGCTATCTAACCAACAGATGCGTGTCGGGCGACTACAAGACAGCGTCATGGAAACCTTCACCAACGGTACAACACTGATTCATGTGGATGGTCAGGCGGTTGGGCAGGTCAATGCGCTGTCTGTACTCAGCACAACCGATCATATGTTTGGCGCACCGAACCGGATCACGGCAACCACGGCTTATGGTGACGGTGAAGTGATTGATATCGAGAGAAACGTAGACCTAGGTGGCAGTATTCACTCGAAAGGGGTGATGATCTTATCGGCTTACCTTTCTTCGGTATTTGGTAAGACAGCGAAAGTACCGCTTACGACCAATATCACCTTCGAACAATCGTATGGTGGCGTTGATGGTGATAGCGCGAGTATGGCCGAGTTCTGTGCGGTGGTGTCTGCATTTTCTAAGCAGCCGAACCGTCAAGACATCGCGATTACCGGGTCGATGAACCAGTTCGGTGAGTCCCAGCCTATTGGTGGTGTGAATGAGAAAATTGAAGGCTTCTTTGATGTGTGCGAAATCAAAGGACGTTCAAATGAGCAAGGGGTGATCATCCCACGTTCAAATGTTCACAACCTGATGCTGCGTAATGACATCGTAAAAGCGGTTGAAAAGGGCGAGTTTAATATTTGGGCTATCGACCATGTGACCGAAGCGATTGAGCTGTTTACAGGCAAAGCCGCCGGTGAGGCGAGTGACGAGGGGAGCTATCCAATCGATACTATCTTTGGTATCGCTCAAGCTAAACTGAACGCACTACGTAAATAGTCTAATATCTATAGACCCAGCTAGCTTTTTAATTAGATAAGTGTTTGAAAATCAGATAAATAGACAAAACTAAAAAGCCATCGACATAAAAATCGATGGCTTTTTTTGATTGCGACTTTGCTCGCTATTGAGTCGTCTGTATCTGGTCTGCTTACGGTATTCGGTGAAAGCAATGTGCTAAATGACTTTACCTATTTCGCAAACAGAGCTTGGTGCCATCGAACTTCAGCTTCGCCAACAAGTGTTTGGCATTAGAGCGGCCAATATCATCAAATTCTACCCCGTATCGAGCGTAGTGCGTTGATTTTTGGAGATTACAGATAATGCCTTTCAATGGCGGTATTAGTGGGCCATTGTAGTTCTCAGGTGTAACTTCAATAGAGACTCGATCGGCAATTTGAATCGCACGAGAAGTCGGTGAAGTAACAAAACGACAACCACTTTTCGATAAGTCTCTAATCTCACAGTTTGCTCGTTGATCGTTGAAGATGATTCTGGAAGCTAAATTCACCTCGTAGCGTGTCTCTTTACGCAGTTGGGTTACTTGCATCGAGCTTGGTGTAGATAGCACAAGAATAGGGAAGGGATCCCCAATCCTATGGTGAATTTGGCTTTTAAAGTGGATAAGAGCGCCTTCTCCTCGCAGAGAGTACGCACGAGCTGTCATCCAAAAACCTTCTTGGAAGAAAAAACTCAGATCATCGTTGGATACGTCGGGAACCTCAACCACAATGCAGTTATCACTGTGCGTGCCGATAAATTTGGTGGTGGCGAGAAACTTAGTGCCAACTGGAGTCGATACATTTAATGTCAGTTCACTGCCGTGCTCTATCATGGCCAGTGCATCGGTGCTATTTAACGTAGAAACGGTGCGGTTACGAGGATCTTGAAGTGCCTGATTATGCTCCAAAGGCTTCTTCAGTGGTGCGTTCATTATATGTTCTCCATGCGCCAACATGCGTCTGTTTGTTATATTGGTAACTTACTAATAAGGGGCAAATACGTGCTAGATTTAGTAGGTGCAATTACATAAATTAAGTGCAATTACATATGCTAGCTAAATGTACCTGCATGGTTTTATAGAGTGCCTTTATCTTTACAAATTCGTTATTAAGCCGGTGGCACAGAGTTATTTACTTTGTTTGCAAGTACTTAGTTCTATTTGTATGAGCTTGAGATAGTCTATTACAAGGAATGAATACTTCAAATTTTTATTGTTTGTCGTATCAATTATTTTCAGGAGTTGAGAATGCACGCAACAAAATGGGATCAAGAAGCGAACCAGATCACAGTTGAGCTAAAACCCAACCAGTTCGCGGTTGTTAAGTATCAAAAGGACGGAGATGTACTACATATCACATCGACACGTATTCCTGATGAGCTTCAAGGTAAGGGCTTCGGTAAGGTGATGATGGAGTCGGTACTGCCTGAAATTGAACAAGCAGGTTTTAAAATTGTACCGATTTGTAGTTATGTGATTCACTATATGAATAGGCAGCCACAGTGGGCTCATCTTCTATCCGATAAAGCATAGCAACGAGTATATGTCTCAATCAATATCGTCAAAAAATATCGCTCAACCGATAGCGAATTCAAGTCAAAATCAGCCAGAGCTTTATCAACAAAAGTTTTATCAAAATGAGCTTTATCAAAAAATAGCGGCCTCACTGGATTGTCACCAAGGGGTTGATGTCCAGGTGATTCAAAGCCTATGGGGCGGGTATGGTGAATTAGTTCGTTTGATTTTTTCTAAAGACAGGCGTTCTTCATTCAACAGCGTGATTGTTAAACATGTCGCATTGCCAGATAAAGCAGAACACCCAAAGGGTTGGAATACCAAACTTTCTCATCAACGAAAGGTGCACTCTTACCAAGTTGAGACCGCGTGGTATCAGTCGTTTACCCAACAGTGGGATGAGCGTTGCCCTGTACCTGTAGGGCTGCAATGTGAGTTACAAGAGCACGAGTGGCTGATTGTGATGCAAGATTTGGCCGAAATCGGTTTTCCATTAACTTCTCAGTTTGATGTGCTTGCTGCTTTTGATGATTTAGCAATCCAAGATACTCAGCCTGATCTGGCGTCTGGTTACACACTCGAAGAGCAAAACCAACGCGATGCTTGCCTTAAATGGCTCGCTAACTTTCACGCAAAGCACATCAATGTAGACCAAGAACATTCAGCTTCATTGTGGCAAGTCGGTACATATTGGCATTTAGACACGCGGCCTGACGAGTTAAACGCATTGGCTGATTTACCGCTTAAGAGCCAAGCGCAGCACATTGATAATCTATTAAGGACGTGCCCATATCAAACCTTGGTACATGGTGACGCCAAGCTCGCCAACTTCTGCTTTGATTTAGAAAGTGAGCGCGCTGCTGCCGTTGATTTCCAATACGTTGGGCGTGGTTGTGCGATGAAAGATGTGGCCTTGTTCATGAGCAGCGCGGTTAGGCCGCAAGATTGCGCGCAGCTTGAAGCAGAGATCTTGGAGGCTTACTTTCGATACTTGAAAGCGGCACTCACGCACTATCAACCACAACTTTCTTTCGATGATGTTGAAGCCGCGTGGCGACCAATGTTTTACGTGGCATGGGCTGATTTTCAACGTTTTGTTAAAGGTTGGAGCCCTGAGCATTGGAAGATCAACCCGTATACCGAGCAACTAACCTTACGAGTGCTTAACCAATTAGACGAACAGGAGTCCGTCAATGTTCGATAAAACCGCGAGCTGGAAAACGCCGCAAAACTTCTTATTACTGATTTCGATTGTTGTCCCTATCGCGTTTTCGAGCTGGATGGCGCTGCTGAATAACTTCGTTATTGAGAAAGCGAACTTTGATGGTGCGGATATTGGTTTATTGCAAAGTGTTCGTGAGATCCCTGGCTTCTTGGCTTTTACCGTGGTGTTTGTGTTGGCGTTCATTCGCGAACAACGCTTCATGTTGATATCGCTGGCGATGCTCACTGTCGGTACGGCGATTACCGGTTTGTTTCCTTCACTCACTGGCCTACTGCTGACCACCATTTTGATGTCGACGGGTTTTCACTATTTTGAAACGCTCAAGCAGTCTTTGTCACTCCAATGGCTGAGTAAAGAAGAAGCCCCTGAGATGCTGGGTAAAATGATCTCTGTTGGCGCGTTGGCCTCGTTAATTACTTATGGCTCAATCTGGGTGATGTTAGAACAGCTGAAACTCGATTTTGCTTGGGTGTACGGCATTACTGGCGGTATTGGATTTATTCTAGTTTTGGTGATGACCTTTGGTTTTCCTGAGTTTCAAACCAAGACTCAACAAAATAAGAAATTGGTGCTGAGAAAGCGTTACTGGCTCTACTACGCGCTCACCTTTATGAGTGGCGCGAGAAGACAGATCTTCACGGTATTTGCTGGCTTTCTGATGGTAGAGAAGTTTGGTTACTCGGCTGCTGACGTAACGCTACTGTTCTTAATTAATTACCTGTTTAATTTCTTATTCGCAAAACGTATTGGTCGATTTATCGGTGTGGTTGGAGAGCGCAAGGCGCTGATCTTCGAGTATGTTGGTTTGATTGGTGTGTTTGTCGGTTATGGTTTGGTACAAAGCGCGGAATGGGCAGCGGCGCTGTATGTTGTCGACCATCTGTTCTTTGCACTCGCATTAGCGATCAAAACCTACTTCCAGAAAATCGCCGATCCTGCCGATATGGCATCAACCGCAGGTGTCTCTTTCACCATCAACCATATTGCAGCGGTTGTTATTCCGGTCGTATTTGGGGTGATTTGGTTATCGTCCCCTGCAACGGTGTTCTACATAGGCGCTGCGATGGCGGCGGTATCTTTGGCGTTGTCTTTAAACATCCCTAAGAAGCCCGAAGAGGGCAATGAAGTGCGAATGTTTAGCTGGCGCTAACTCTGGATAAAGACTAATAAAAAGCTCCAATATTGATATTGGAACTTTTTTGTATGTGCCGTTTGATGATCAAGGAGCGTTACGCTTTAAACGGATTACTTCCTAGGCCACCTGCTTTTCTAAAGAGCCTGTAAAGCGTTTCCTGTAGCTGCGTAACATGCTGAGGCTGACTATCGCGGTTAGGGTCTCGGCGAACAGAATACTTGCCCAAATCCCTTGCTCTGGGAATAGCTTAGGTAAGATGACGATGCCTAATGCGACGAAGACAAAACCACGACCAAGAGAGATTAGTGTCGCTTGCTTAGGCTTCGCCGTTGCCTGAAACAAGTTGGCGATCACCAAGTTGACTCCCATTAGTGGTACAGCAAAGAAAAAGAACGTTAAGGCGGTTGCAGATAGCCCTATCAAATCACTCGAATCACCTAAATAGAGGGCTGCGATTTGAGGCGCACACAGGTACACAATAATCATAAACACCAAGCCGCTACCCATTGCACTTTTTAAACCTAAGCGAAAAATTGCTTCGATGCGGTTTGGCTGATTAGCACCATGATTAAAGCTGATGATTGGCTGGCAGGCTTGAGCGATTCCGACCATTACAAACAACGCAAATACTCCGATGTTTGCGGTTAAGCCATAGGCGATAATGTGATTCTCACCAAACTGATGCAACAACACGTAGTTGAACAATAAAATTGTCATCGCTGCGGTCACTTCTATGAAGAAAGTCGGCGTGCCTATTTTTAGAATGCTTGGCAGTTTGTTAAAACCAATCCCTTTTAAGCTCAGTTCCAAGGTGCCTTGTTTACGTACAAAGTGGCTTAATAAAATGCAAGCGATGACACCTTGTGCAATGGCTGTACCGTAGGCTGCCCCTTTCATCCCCCAGCCCCATTTCAAGACAAAGAAGTAGTCCAACACTAGGTTGACCACGGCACCTATCGACATTGCGTAAGTCGCCAGTTTCGGGTTGGTATCGTTACGAACAAAGCACGACATGACCCAAGCTAACGAGTACAAAACAAAGAATGGCAGCATCACAGACAGGTAATCGTGAGTCAGTTCAGCCATGTATCCAGAAGCGCCCATTAACGCAATAATGTCGTCCAGAAAATACAGAGCGATGCTGACTGAAATGGTACTAAGTAGGGCAGTACTGAGCATTGATTGGCTAAAGAGTGTTTGACCCGACGCCGAATTGCCTTTGCCGACTTCAATAGACATAAGAGCCGCGCCGCCAATACCTACCATCATCGCGATAGCGGTAAATATTGAGAAAGCAGGGATGGTTAGCGCGATAGCACCAAGCCCATCTGGGCCAACACCGCGTCCGACGAACCAAGCATCTCCCATGATGAAAAGAGACTTGATCACCATGCCGGTTAGCGCTGGCCAAAGGTATTGATAAAAGGATTTAGATATTGGATCGGTTTTTAGGTTGATGGCCACTGGAGTTAGCTCCCAACAAATTGGATTTAACCAAATTGGATGAAATAAAGAGGGAGCATTATCCGAACTTAACTGGGTTCAAAAAAGGGATTATCTGCTTATTATGTTGCACTATCTGCACATCGAGTTCGAAACTCTGCAGGGGACTCTTTCATCTGCCCTCGGTAAAAACGGCTGAAATAGGCTGGGTCTTCGAAGCCAAGTTCAAAGGCGATGGTTTTAATTGTCTTGGTCGAAAAAATCAATTCTCGGTTCGCTTCCAAGATGATTCGATCGTGGATCAGTTGGGTGACCGTTTTACCTCGTTCAGCCTTCACGATCTCATTGATGCGCTTGTTAGTTATCGACAGTGCTTGCGCATAAAACTCACAACTCTTGTGGGTGGTGTAGTGTTGCTCAATCAAATCGACTACTTGGTTTACTCGGCTGTCACGCACTTCGCCTTTCAATGATGATTGGGTTGCGAAACGTAATATGTAGCGCAAAAAGCTATTCATGAGGGATTCTACCAAATCCCAGTCGCTCTCTTCTCGTGCACATTCCTCTTTAATCATAGTGAAAATAGGCAGTAGGTAGCGGTTGCCTTCTTCACTGCAATCTAAGTAGGGAGGGCGACTTTGATGCATGGCAAAAACGGTGTCGACCAGTTGTGTGTTGCGATAGTTGGTCTTGACAAAGCTTGGGGTAAACACCAGCAAGCGAGCGCTTTCTCCCACGAGTTCAGATCGGTGAACCTGACCCGGAGCAATGGTAAAAATACGGCCGACCTTGTTGTCATAGTCTACAAAATCAATGCTCTGACTGCCTAAGCTATCCACGCACCAAACCAACTCCCAGTATTCATGTCTGTGCGGTTCTAAGAACGCGTCGTCGCTGTTAGTCAGCTCCTCAACCCTACAAGGCTGACCTTTGACGAGGCGCATGTGTTTGATGGGAGTTCTCATGACATTCCTTGGTTGAAGACAGACGGTGCAATTAAGATTAGAGCCGTTGTTCTCGGCGTTTCTAATGTAGTCGATAGTGACTTTTAAGTCATTCGATTGATGCGTTATTGGCTATTTGATATGAGCAGTGAACCTGCGGCGCGTTGGAACTGGTTGAAGTATATGAGGAGGACGTGAGAGAGAATTTTAAGTCGGAGTGGTAACTAAATAAAACCCTAGAGACTCATTGCGAGCCCTAGGGTTATATATACAGATTATTAGCCTAGTTGCTACTTGCTGTTTTAAGCGTTGAACGCAGCTTGAAGATTCCCTTAGGTGCCTTGGTCAGCAAAATGCCACAAAGTAGAGGGATCATCATAAGGAGAGACTGTTCAGATAGAACCTCACCATTAATGTAGCAAGAGATCAGTAGCGCAACCACTGGGAAAATCAGGAAGCAGATAGATGCTTGGAAAGGCGTCGAAACTTGTCCTAATTTAAAGTAAGCCACAATGCCGCCAACACTCGCCACAAAACCTAGGTACACGACTGCTGAGATTGAATCCCAAGTGAAGGACTCAACATTAACGCTTTCACCCATCGCTGAAACTGCGAACAAGAATAGAGAAGCAATTAAGCTCGGAACGGCGTTGTAGGTAAGTACTTCGATGCCTTTACAGTGCTTTTGAACTAAAACATACATCACTGCGTGAATGGCAACAGCAAGGCCTAAGCAAACCGTGCCAATAAGGTAGTCATCACCACCCATTTGCATTTCATTGCCAAGGATTAAACATAGGCTCACAACAGCTGTGACCAAACCAAAGATTTGATGTTTCGCCAATCGTAGACCTAAGAATAAACCCGACATCAGCATGACAGCGACTGGCATGTTGGCGAAGATGATCGACGCTAGACCAGAAGAGATGTATTGCTCACCATAGATCATCAAAGTGAACGGAATAGCAAAATACATCAGTGCCACAATAAGCAGCCATTGACGTTTACCTTTAGGGAAAAGCAAAGGTTGGTTGAAGACTTTTGCTAATACCGCAAGCAGAGGTGCTGCAAGTAAAAAGCGTAACGCAGTGGCAAAAATAGGTGGGATAGAATGCAATGCCACTTCCATAGCGAACCAAGTGGTTCCCCAAATTAAGCAAACAGAGACAAAAAGCAAGATAGTTAGCGACTTCGAATTCATGGTGACTACTCATTAATAATTATTTTAAATCATAGGCTTGTGGCGCCTTAATGACGTGGCACAGTATAGAAAGGTAGTCGGAGAAAAGTTTTGCCTTTTTATCTCTAATTTGAGTTTATTATGGAAATTAAATCTCTAATGTAGTTATTTTGAAGAAAATTATTTCATTTAGAGAGCTTAAGTAAAGTCATTATTCTTTGTGAGGTTTAATTTTGGTCGATAAATCGCCAGTTTAGCGGCGCATGGCAATTTGGTTGAAAGATATTAAGAATAAGATTCAGCGTGTTGTTTTAGGTGTTCAATAAAGGCGCGAATTCTGGCCGGCACCTGTAACCCATAATTATGTACGACATAGAAAGAGGCTTTAAGAACTTGATCTTTGGGCAAGATGTTTACCAATGTCCCTTTTTTCAGGTCTTCTTCAATTGCTTGTTTAGGTAAACAGGCAATCCCTAACCCATTTAAGGCCATCATGCGGATGGTCGGAACGCTATCTCCGATTCGACTTGCCCTGAATTGATACGTGCTTACTTTGCCCTTATTAATTTCAAAGCTTCTTTGGCTGTTGATTCCTTCCCACTGATTGGCAATGTAGTCATATTGGGAGAGGTCACTTGGCGTGATTGGCTGCGGTATTTGCGCCTTAGTAAGATAATCTGGGTGACAACACAGTACCTGATGAAGCTCTCCGAGCTTAATTGCACGAGACGTTGAATCAGGAAGAGCCCCAACAGTGACCGACAGGTCTATGTATTTCTCGATAAGATCTACGCGCATATCGTTGGCCAATAGTTGAGGCTCGATACGAGGGTGGCTTTTCATAAACTCACACATTGCAGGTCCAATAAGATGTGTCATCAATGTGTGTGGGGATGTGATGGTGATAGTGCCTGCAAAATCAGAACAGGACTCGCGCACTTCTTCTTCCGCAAGCGACATTAATTTTCGCATTTCTAAGCATCGTTGATAAAAACGTTGTCCAGCGTCGGTTAAGGATTGGCGACGTGTTGTTCGAGTGAGTAATTTCACACCAAGGTGTTGCTCAAGCCCTTGTAAGTGATGGCTAACGACAGACTTTGAGAGATCTAGCTTATCAGCTGCTTTCGTTATGGAGCCCGATTCTACAATTTGGGCGAACACTTGCATGCGATGCAATTCGTTTTTCATGGTGGTTTATTGTCTTATTAAATCGAACTATGTTTCAAATATTACTGTATTTATCTATTTTAACAAACAAGTAAGATTCTCCTCGTACCTTAACGAAATAAGAAAACGGAGAGAATGATGACTATTTTAGTGCAATTTACCTTGAGCCATACTGAAGATAAAACGGCAGAGATCGGGGCGTTTTTTAACGAAATATTGCCAGATACTCGTACTTTTAACGGCAACCTTTCTGCGGAGCTTTATCAAAAAGATTTGGCAGAAAATGCCTTGGTTTTATGTGAAGAATGGGAAAGTACCGCTCACTTTAATGAATACATTGCTTGGCGCAAAGATATTGGTGATTTTGACCGTTTAGGCGCGATGCTTACGGATATGCCAATTATCACCGTCATGTCAAAAATCGTCACAGCCTCTGAGGCGTAATGATGAATAAGATATGGAGCCCTTCTTCAGTACCCGCTCCGGCCGCTAATTATCATCAATGTGCTTTGATCCCCGCAGGTTCAACGCGATTGCACATCGCTGGGCAACTAGGGATTGATCGCGAAGGGATGGTGGCTGAAGGTGCGGAACAACAGATTGTACTGGCTTGGAAAAATCTGAGAGGTGTGCTTCAGGCAAACCAAATGGATATCGAAGATTTAATCAGTGTAAGGCTGTACTTAGTTAACCGGAATGATATGTCTGATTATCAAGCCGCAAAGCAGCGATTGCCTTTCGATGTTGGTGGTCTCCCAACAACATTACTGTTTGTACAAGGGCTCTTTGACGAGCGATGGAAAGTTGAAATTGAGGCCGAAGCGGCGAAACTGATTTAAGTCGATCGCTGTATGCTCAATTGATACGAAAGACATGATATGAAGCAAAAAGCCCCTTTATTTAATCAGACTATAAAGGGGTGATTTCTTATCTAGAAATATTGCTACTCAGCGACGCATGGTGATTTGGTTGAAATCGATCCAACCATTCGCCAGCTGCTCAACTGGATTAACTGTTTTAGCATAATTGAGTTGCTGTTTTACGTGGAAAATCGGTCTATAAACACCGAACTCTATTAATTGTGCCTCAAGCTCTAGAAAGGCCGATTGTCGCTGGTGGTAGTCATTGAGAACCCATAGCTGTTCAAGGCTTTTGTTACGCCACTGTTTTTGCTCGTCAGTTAAACAAACCTCTAAGGCAATAGAACTTTGTAGCCATCCCATCCAGCTGCTGTCGAGATTGTCTGAAAACACTTCACCACTGATCAATATATCCGCATTTTGTAGGTTGCTTTGTTGGCAAAAATCTGGAAATTCGAGCACCTGATATTCGCAGCTAAAACCAAGTTCATTAAGTTGTTCACAATAGTGGCGAGCCATTTTTATGTGATCAAACAGCTGATAGGTTAGGATTTTTATCGGTTGTTTAGGCTTGTTTAGTTTATCTGCGAATTGTCGAGCCACTTTTAATGCGTCTTTGTCATTCGCCGTCACTAGCTTAGATTTCGATGGCTGACTAGACGTCGACAGCATTCCATATGCGTAGCCGACAGTATTCAGAGGAATGTCTTTCGCGACACCAAGTAAACGCAGTAAATCATTCAGTGACCTAAGGTGTTGTGGTTCTGCGAGCCAAGGGTGGCGATGTGAGTTGAGCAAGGCGTACTCGCAGCCTTTCTCCCACTGCTCTATCTCTGCTAGCTCGTTCTGTAATAACGATTGTTGATAGTGCGGATGTGAGTGAACAATGTCGCAGTGCATTTCATAGTCTTTGGCTTTATCGCCAACATTCCAAATCTCAATGCCGTCTACCCAAGGTCGGTGCCCATAGTAGGCCTTGAAAGCTTCGAGTCTGGTTAGCCACTCTGACTGTTCCACTAGTTTAAAGCTGCCACTTCCAATGATTTGTTCTCCTACTTTCTTGGCAATACCTGCGGCAGAGCTCGATAGTAGCGATGGAAGGTAGCCTGCGTTGGCATTGATAGCAAAACAGAGGTGAAGCGGATCGATAACCGTAATGGTAGAGATGCATTTAAATTGCTGACTATTGTGATGGCTGCTGCTGATCAGGCGTAGAAAGTGCGCTTTGATGTCTTGCGCTAGAATCGATGAGCCGTCATGAAACACTAAGCCTTTTCGCAAAGTGAAATACCAACGATTTTCATCTTGGGACCAGTCAATTGCAAGATCACCTTCAAACGAGTGAGTACGCGTGTTGAAACGCAGTAAGTTACTGAACAGGTAACGGGTGATGTGTGCTTCAGTGCGTCGTGTCACTTCAATCGGGTCTAGGCTATGTGTGCCTCTATAGAAAGGGATTTGCAGAATATCGAGCGTAGTCGGCAAGCTCTGATAGCGGCTGATATAACCAAGCAGGAACTGATCGCGTTGCGACTCTTCAATAAGCTCTAAAGCTTGGTCGACCTTGTTTTCCGATAGTAATTCATCAATCCTCAGTTCCAACTCATGGTTCACGTTTTTGAGTAGAGTGAGTGTGGGTAGGTTGCCCCGTCCAACGCCTGACTTCCAATCAATCCAGCCTTCGTTTACTAGCTTTTTGATAATCAGTTGAGCGTTGCGTTTGGTACAACCTAGAGCTTCAGTAATTTCTGTAAGCGAAAGTTGAGTTGGTTGGTTAATGAGTACCCGAGAACGTAAAAATGCCAGTGCCTTCCAGTAATGCATAAAGGTGAAATCCTTGCTGAATCTTTCTATTTTTCTTCATCTTTTAATCTCGATAATAGGGTTATTCGATTGTTTTTAAAAGGAATGAAAAATGGAAGGTGTAAATAAAGAAGAGGCTACGTCCTCTATTTGGAAAAGCTCGAGCTTTATTGTGTTGTTTTCGACGGCGTTCTTCGTTGCATTTGGAACCAAGATTTATGACCTTGCTCTGCCCTTGTTGGTGTACGAGTTAACACAGTCTTCAGAGATGATGGGGTGGATGAGAGCGGTCGAGTTTTTGCCCAATCTACTCTTAGCGCTGTTCATCGGTGTATGGGTTGATAAGTTTAATAAAAAGCATTGGTCACAATGCATGTTGCTCGGACAAGTGCTGGTGTTGGTTATCTCATATATTGCAGTGCGTTGGCTTTCCAACCCTCTATATGCTTTGTTTCCGTGTGCATTCCTGATGATGGCGTTTAACTATGGTTATCACAATGCACGTATCGGGATGATGAAAAACGTTTTACCTCAGTACATGCAAAATACCGCCATCGCAAGAATGAGCTCTTTGTACAGTTTGCTAGAAACGGTCGGCCCGGTTTTGTCTGGTGGTCTGCTTCTGTTATCCGCGTTACATAATGTGTTTTTACTTATTGCAGTGATGTATGTGCTAGCGTTTTGGCAGCTCAATAAATTGGAATTCAAGCCGGCTATGCCCGTTGCTCATCAGTCGGTGATTAGCGCACTGAAAGAGGGTTGGCTGATCTTGTATGCGAACAAGAACATGTGGCACATTACCTTAGCAGTGATGGTGATAAATACCACGGGAGCGGTATTTTGGATTCAAGCTATCTACTTTGCAAAAGCAGAGCTGGCTTTAAACCATATGGAGGTGGGCTACCTGATTGCAGCATCTGGAATCGGAGGGCTGTTAGGTTCGTTTACTGCTGACAAAGTTCGTCAACGCATCGGCTTAGGTGTTTTACTTATGGTCTCTATTGCACTTGAAGCGGTCGGTTTTATTATTCCTGTATTATTCATAGACGGCGACCAAGCTAGCGGACTTTTAATGTCATCTTTTGTTGGTGATGGGCTGTTTAGTCTTGATGGTAAATGGGTATTAATGGGCGCGTTTATGTGGGTGAGTGCGATTGGCGTGTACAGCAGTATTTGCATCTGGAGTTACCGGCAAGAAGCTTTCGATGAGCAACATTTAGGCCGAGTTGCAGGCATTACGGGATCTTTATTTAAATTATTGATGCCCTTTGGGTTAGCGGCTTCCGGTTATTTGGTAACAGTATTCGACGTGCCAAATATTTTTGTGCTCTGCTTCATTATTCAATTATTTACCGCTTTAGCTCTGCTGATGACCAAAGTCCGACATATTGAGTAGAGCGCGACTCTTTGGTTCTTTGAGAGTCTAGCCACCAACAAAAAACGCGCCCTCAATGAGGCGCGTTTTTGAGCAATACGTTTAAGAGGCTGCGTCTACTGCGTAACAGGCTTAACTTGTTTGGACTGTCTTACTGCCAGAATAAGTTGTGGTAGCAGCGACATCACTATCATGCCGGTCATTAGCGAATACTGGACTGCAGTGAATGATTCACCCATTAACACCATGCCTGTCACGATGCCAGCCACTGGGTTTGCGATGCCACCGAAGGTGAAATCAACTACGGACATACGTTGCAGTAACCACACATACATGCCGTAACCCAGCGCTGTGTTTAGGCCAATCACCCACATGAGTCCCATAGCATTACGAGTATCGAAATGAGTGACAGCGTTAACATAAGGCTGCGGGTCGATGAATGCGTGAACGCCAGACGCGACAGATAAAATCGTACCGCCTAGAATCAGTTGCCACGTTAATACCTTCCACCAATGCATGCGACTACCCAGTGACTTGGTAATGCTGCTGCCGATAACGATACACATGATTGCAGCGAACATGGCGCCTAAACCTATTGGGTTTAATACGATTTGACTTGGATTAAACAGTATCCACGCCAATGTGATTAATCCAACACCAGACAAGGCTTGAATCAATTGCGGACGCTGTTTCTTTACTACCCAATGGAAGATCATCGCAAACACTGGCACAGAGATCATACCTACACCGGAGATTGCCGAAGGCAACGTCAACGCCATCACGAAAATTAAGCTAAAGAAGGTCGCGATATTGATAAGACCCAATGTGAAAATGATCTGCCATTCGCCTTTTTGAGGCAGTGTCGGTTTTACTACTAGCAATAACAAACCAGCAGGCAACGCACGCAAAGCTCCCAATAATAAGGGGGGCCATTCCTGTAGCGTAAATTGCGTCACAGCATAGGTTGTTCCCCAAAAGAACGCGGGAATCATTGCTAATAATATGTTCATATGAAATATCTTTATATTAAGATAATTAGTTGTATGAACTGTATACCTAGATCATATGGTTGTAAAGTATCTTTATGTTAAACTAGTTTGAGGTAAACAAGACTAATAACGGAGCGAGATCGCAAATGGATGCTATCGACCGCGTAGTAGAGCAATGGGCAAAGGAAAAGCCTGAGTTAGAAACTGAGCCAATGGCAATGATGGGCCGGATTATGCGTATTGCCAAGTATATGGAGACGCAAGTTGCCGATCTGCATAAAAATTACGACATGAAACTTGGTGAGTTTGATGTGTTGGCAACGTTGCGACGTTCTGGGAAGCCTTATCAACTGACGCCATCAGAACTGATCGGATCGATGATGCTGACATCAGGCGCAATGACCAATCGCCTTGGTAAACTAGAAGCTAAAGGGCTGATCCGTCGTGAGCACAGCAAAGAAGACAGACGCAGCGTGAGTGTTCAGCTAACCAAAGATGGTCTTATTCTGATCGACCAAATGATGACTGAACATGTCGAAATGCAGAAAAAATTGGTTAAGTCATTGTCTGCGAGCCAGAAGAAGAACACTAACCAACTTCTAAAAGCATGGTTGAGTGCTTACGAATAATTTTTAGGTGACTGAGTAGGGTACGACTATGGACAGTATTCAAAATAATACGGAAAAAACAGATATGCTTGAGAAAGTAGAGCGCGTTGTATTAATTAATGGATTGGAATATGAGGTTAGCGGAAATGTTCTTAATCTTAAGCTAGGCAGAGCGGGTGGAAAGGTAAAAATCAAATACGATTACGCGACGAATTCATACGTCTACAACTGTAATGAGTATGCTATTGGTTTTTCCAGTCTCATCTTCTTCGTTCTTTCGTTCAATACTCTGTATCAAGTTGATCACCAAGCATGGTCTGGTTATGTCGCGGGTTTGATGTTTGCTGGAGCAATATTCAATTTGATCCAATTAGTGCTATCTCACATCCAAATGTTAGACATTAAAGCACAGCTAAGAGAAGTAGGTATCTACCTCAAGTCTGGCGCGTAAGAGCCTTTAGCATCTTGTGTATCGTGAACAACTGAACAACTTAGCCATTTCTGAGTAACGAGTGGTTAAGCCCTGCCATCGGTGGTTATAGGCCCAAATAAACAGCGTTAACACCAATTCTTAGTGCTGTTTTTACTTTCCTCTTACACACTTTTCTTATATCGAACCTAGTATCAAATTTCTCTTGGTTATACAGGCAAGCTTCTCATTATGAAGAACTTTTTCGATAGCGAGCTCATGCTCTCTAGCTCCTTGAACTTCGTTCTGCTGTCACTTGGACTAACGCTCCTCTTACATATTCCAATTTGGTGTGGATTCAACCTGAGTCGGCGAAAATGGAAGCGTATGGATTATTTATGGCCGTTTTTAGCGGGTATCGGAATGCTTGGTGCCGTGTCTGAGATTCGAGCGAAGGTGGCGGGTGATTGGGTTGAAACCGAACAAACCAGAGCGGTGGCGATTTTAGAATCTGTTCAGCAGTTCTCTTTGGATAAGCTGAGAAGTGATACCTGTACAGGTCAGCCATCTTTAGATAATTACGCTCAGTACCACGACGCGTGTTTGTGGTATTTGAATACGGCGATTACGTTTAAAGATGTCGATTTCACCTTGTTACCCAATGCATCGGATTTTACGGTTCCTGCGCCTAGCGTGTCGTTAGTTGAAAGTGATGCGGTGTGGGTGGATGGTATGCTGAGTCAGTATGAAAAGCAGAAAAACCAATATATAAAAACCAGAGAAGCTCAGGTGAAGCAGCCGCTAGAAAGTATCTTTTGGTATGTGAGTCCTTACTTAGTGTGTTTCGCGATTGCATTACGTCTTACTAAGGTGACAGCCGAGCTCAAGTTGGATAAATGCTCATAGTTCACTGAATGTTTGTAGTTCACGGTTCATCGCTATATCAATGGGTAACTCAATAGCTAGGCAAGCGTATAACTTTAGGTAAGCGTATAACTAATAGGATGTGTCTGAATTAGAGATAAAAAAATAGCGTCAGTATTGAATTACTGACGCTATTTTTATGTTGGGTCCAACAGTAGCGGAAAGTTGTTTATAAAGGTGGCTACTTAAATTGATATCTAACCGAAAGTTGTAATTGAGGGCCGTAAAGACCGTTGTTTTTGGAAGCAACTGCAAACACGGCTTTATCTGTGGCATGGAACCTGGCTCCAAACGTAAAGATTGAGTGCTCTCCGTTAGAACCCGCAAGCACATGGGCTTCTACTCTCTGAGTGATCCACGCTCGAATACCCGCATTAAATTCGACATAAGCTTTCGTTTCTCCAGCTGCGTATGAGTTTTTGTTGAAATGGAGTAGCAGCTGCGTATTTAAGTCGATCCCTTGAGTTATTGGACCATAAACTTGAGGGCCGATGTACGCATCAAAGTTGCTTTCATCTTCGGCTGTGTTGGTACTAAGGCCGCCCAAAATCGCCAAGCTATCGTTGATGTCGCGTCCACCATCCACGCTTAACCCCATAGGCTTTGCTTGCATCCCAAGTTCTACAAAGTCCGTTGTGAAATTTGCCGCAGATATAGCTTGATGAGAGAAGAGGCATAGCAGTAGAGGTATTACATTTTTAATTTTCATATGACTTACAAAAGATAGTAATAGTGGAGTAAAGCGCTTGGTCATGCTTTATTTATTGTCACGCCAAAGCGATGAAGTTCTTCGAAAGTTAAGTCAAAGAAAATGTCTGTTCTTGTTGTCCATCTTGATTGTGCTGTATAGGGGGGCGATAACCCATTCCTTTGCTTGATGATTGTATATTAAACATAACTGCAATAACCAACAACGATTTTAATTTTTTTTGTATAGCTCTAAGTTCTGGTTCAATTATGGAAATAGTTAATCCTAACTTTCTGAACACAAAAATGGGCAGTTTATCTGCCCATTTTTTATAACTGTAACGAATGACAAGCCTGCCCTTAGATCGGTGTTTAATTCGATAAAGACAGTGCGAACGACAACAAGATTGGTAGGGTAACCACACTTAGGAAGTTACCAAACAACACCATAGATGCGACCTTAGGGGGCTCGACATTGAACCTCTCTGCAAACAGGTAGTTCATCACAGCGGGTGGCAGCATGGTGAACAGTACCATCATTTGTAAGTGCAGCGTCGGCAGCGGGATAAAGAAATAGATGATGGTAAAAGCGATCGCCCCTGTAAACAGCGATTGAGCCGTACACAACAAGCCAACTTTTAATCCGCTCAGCCTCAAGTTGACCATTTGTGAACCCAGCGACAGCAGCATAATAGGAACGGCAGCTTGCCCAAGCAGTGATGTGGCTTCGTAGATCGGATTCCACACGGTAATTCCAGACAGGTTGAGCGTCATCGCTAGTGCAGCCGCTAAGAAAATTGGCATCTTGAGGATCTGTTTGATCGGATTACCGTCGCTCAATAGCGCTAAGCCAACACTAATATGGACACATGCCGATACCACAAATAGTAATACCGCAGGGGCTAGTGCGCTCTCGCCAAAGGTATAGGTGAATAGGGGAATGGCTAGGTTGCCACTATTACGGAACATGTGTGGCGGAGCCCAAGCCTTGAAATTGAGCTTAAAGATCTTACAGATCGGAATCATCAATAAAGCAGGCACTAACACCGCGACCAAAGAAGCGGTTATGAGTGGCAATTGCTCTGTGTCGAGAGGCATGGTGGTCAGCGATGCAAACACTAGCGCAGGGATGCACACATCCATGTTGATGCGATTGATCGGTTTGAAATCGGGCTTTAGCCAACGACCGACCGCAAAGCCAGCACTGGCTAAAGCAAAAACGGGAAACAGAATGCTGATGACCTGTTCGAACATAGAATTCCTTTCTAGGTTTAGTACCTCCATTTAGCGGAGAAACGAATGTTTTAGAGAGCGCTATAGATACGTATGAAATCGAGATGTATAAACATTAACCTATCAACATAATGACTTGGCGTCACCGAAGATCGTTGTCTGTCAGCGGTTAATTTACATTTCTTTGAATGAGGCACAAAAAAGACCAGTGGCATCCGCAACGGGTCTTTAAAGGCTAGATAAATCTGGACGGGTTCTTTAATTAACTATGGTGACTACTAGACGCGATTATCACCACAGCTGTAGGCAACTATCTGGCTGATTTCGCTCAGGCTACGACCTGACTGTTGCTGCCATTCGTTGAAGGCTTTACCCGCTGCCAGTTGTGCTCGCTTGGTGTTACGGCCGCTATCCACCACGTCTGTGCTGCGTAGGTGCGCTTCAACATCCGACGACAAGATGAAGGTGTCTTTGCCCATTTGGCGCAGAGTGTAGGCACCAGTATTACCACCTAGTCGCTTGCCGTGTTTTTTCAGGTAACCCCACAGCTCGGTGATACGTTCTGATGGCCAGTCGGCAACCATTTTCGAGAATGAATCGGCTTCACGCTTGGCATTGTGGATCATGGTGGCGTTGGCAGGGATGGT
>NZ_JBFRLX010000195.1:0-7282 GCF_041470165.1 Vibrio sp. 10N.286.46.A8 | reverse complement strand
CAGACGTCGAGCCAGCATAAGGTTCGTGCCCTGCTGCTATCAGGAATTCGAAGCGCTGTGTTATGGCGTCAAGTTGGCGGTAAACGTCGCCACCTTATCTTCGGTCGCAAAAAGATGATCGAGCAGGCTCAAATCCTGCTAGCTCGCATGTAATTTATTAGCTCGCGCCTCGTCGCGAGCTTGTTTTTTGTACCAACACAACTCTCACGCAAACGATTGCGCAATATGCGTGACAATTGAGATTGTTACTGGTATAAACCTCTCAAAATTTAGAAAACTCAATTCAGGAGAACACCATGGAACTGTCAGCATTGACTGCTGTTTCACCAGTAGACGGCCGTTACGGAAGCAAGACTGTTGCATTACGCAGCATCTTTAGTGAGTTTGGCCTACTAAAGTACCGCTCTATCGTTGAAGTTCGTTGGTTACAAAAGCTTGCAGCTACAGATGCAATCAAAGAAGTACCAGCGTTTAGTGCAGAAGCTAACCAGTTTCTTGATGAACTAGCTGCTAACTTCAGTGAAGAAGATGCTCTACGTATCAAAGAGATCGAGCGCACGACTAACCACGACGTTAAAGCGGTTGAGTACTTCTTGAAAGAGAAAGTTGCTGGCGTTCCTGAACTTCACGCTGTAAACGAATTTATTCACTTTGCATGTACTTCTGAAGACATCAACAACACATCTCACGCGCTTATGCTTAAAGAAGCTCGTGACACAGTGATTCTTCCAGAAATCCGTAACGTAATTGATGCTATCAAAGCGCTTGCGAACGAGTACCGTGACATTCCATTACTGTCTCGTACGCACGGTCAGCCTGCTTCTCCTTCTACTATGGGTAAAGAGATGGCTAACGTTGCGTACCGTATGGAACGTCAATACAAGCAAATCGAAAACGTTGAGATCCTAGCGAAAATCAACGGTGCTGTAGGTAACTACAACGCACACCTTTCTGCATACCCAGAAGTTGAATGGCACCAGTTCAGCGAAGAGTTCATCACTGAATCTCTTGGCGTAACTTGGAACCCGTACACAACTCAAATCGAACCTCACGATTACATCGCTGAGCTATTCGATGCTGTTGCTCGTTTCAACACTATCCTTCTAGACTTCGACCGTGACGTTTGGGGCTACATCGCTCTTGGTCACTTCAAGCAGAAGACTATTGCTGGCGAAATCGGTTCTTCTACAATGCCGCATAAAGTTAACCCAATTGACTTCGAAAACTCTGAAGGCAACCTTGGTCTAGCAAACGCAGTATTCAGCCACCTTGCACAAAAACTTCCAGTTTCTCGCTGGCAGCGTGACCTTACTGACTCTACGGTTCTTCGTAACCTAGGTGTTGGTGTTGGCTACGCTATCATTGCATACACTTCGACTCTGAAAGGTATTAGCAAGCTAGAAGTTAACCGTGAAGCGCTACTTGCTGAACTAGACAAGAACTGGGAAGTACTAGCAGAACCAGTACAAACAGTAATGCGCCGTTACGGCATCGAGAAACCATACGAGAAGCTAAAAGAGCTAACTCGTGGTAAACGTGTAGATGGCGAAGGCATGCGTGCATTCATCGACGGCCTTGAAATCCCTGCAGACGAGAAAGTTCGTCTGAAAGAGATGACACCAGCGAACTACATCGGTCAAGCTATCGAGCTAACTGACAAGCTGTAAGATTCGAATTTCGAATCACAGAATAGACTAAGGCTTCCCATGTGGAAGCCTTTTTGTTGAGCGGAAGAAAGTGCACTGAGCAAGAGCTGTAATCAAAAGAACATAGCCCCCCTCCTAATTACCCTACACATGTCAGTCCGTGCGATATCAACCAATAAATATCGCAACGCTTCATCACTAGTAACCCTCTATCACCAGACACATATCCCTCGGATACTTACTGTCTTGAACACCAAGATCAAAAAAGGCCTCCCGAAGGAAGCCTTTAAAAGGTCTCTTGTCGACTAGCGACGAGAATTACGTAGCGATTACATGTTACGTAGAGACGCAATACGCTTGTCTAGTGGTGGGTGGCTCATCAGAAGCTCAGTAAGCGATTTCTTGCCGTTGATACCAAATGCCATCATAGAACCTTCTAGCTGTGGCTCATGGCTCACCTTAAGACGCTCTAGCGCTGCTATCATCTTCTCTTTACCTACTAAGTGCGCAGCACCTGCATCGGCATGGAATTCACGATGACGGCTGTACCACATCGTAATGAAGCTTGCTAAGAAACCAAATACTAATTCCAACACCATAGACACACCAAAGTACACCATCATGTTGCTGCCACCCTCTTCTTCGTTGTCATTCGACGCAACAATGTTGGCGATGAAACGAGATAGGAAGATAACGAACGTGTTCACCACGCCCTGCATTAGCGTCATGGTCACCATATCACCGTTCGCGATGTGACTCACTTCATGCGCTAACACTGCTTCAGCTTCATCACGCGTCATGTTGTGTAGCAGACCCGTAGAGACTGCTACTAATGAATCATTACGCTTAGCGCCCGTCGCAAACGCGTTGATGTCTGGCGAATCGTAAATCGCCACCGTTGGCATACCAATACCAACTTGTTGAGACTGACGGCTTACTGTCTCCATCAACCAATGTTCGGTTTCGTTACGTGGACTTTCAATGACCATACCGCCTACCGATCGTAGCGCCATTTTCTTTGACATCATCAATGAAATGAATGAGCCACCAAAGCCAAATACTGCAGCCATCACCAATAAGCCTGATAGGCTACCAGGTTGCATACCTGTAACTGCGTATACAATATTAAGAACAACACTTAGTACCAATACAACCGCTAGGTTGGTTGCAAGGAACAACATTACTCGCTTCATTACTTATCTCCGCATGAAAGCTGTTTTTATAAAACTTATTATTATAGACAAGGCAGACAGCAATTTATTCCAACCTTGAAGACTTATACTTACTTATACATATAGTCTTAGATTAAGAAAACAAGGTTAAGCATTAAATTGCAACATTTGATTACGAGACCATATTCGAATCACCTCCAGTCTATTAGACCTAAGTCGTATGGTGTCGGTATAACAATCCGTTTACAGTGGCTTCAGATGATTTATTGGCTAGTCCATGTACAAAAAGGGAAGAATCATGGTTGAAGGTACTAACACTCAAATGGCTATCGATTTACTGTGCTGTCACCTAGGGATTACTGAAGAAGAAGCAAAAAAGCAGATTGGGATCCTAACACCACAAGCGGCACAGACAAAAATCACAGAGACACAACAAGCACTAATGGGACTTACAAAAGAACACTAACCCATAGCGAATTGTTCAAAGGCCAGTTGTTTATAAACTCATGGCCAAACGGCTTAACATAGCAAAAGGGCTGCAATCGCAGCCCTTTTCTTATTTAGTACACAAGGTGAGAATTAAAGCGCAAGCAAAGGCTGCACATCAATGTACTTACCAATGTTCTTAGACTTTGCTCTTGGCACATACGGAATTTCACCTAACTTCGGTGCACCTATCTTATCTTCAAGCATCGCTATAATTTCGGCGTAATGTTCAGTACCTGGGTTAATGCGGTTTGCAACCCAACCTACTAGGTTCAGTCCATCAGCACGAATCACTTCTGCAGTTAGCAGTGCATGACTCAAACAGCCAAGCTTAATGCCGACCGTCAATACCACTGGCAGCTGCTCTTTTTTGACCCAGCTAGACAAATATTCTTCATCAGAAACCGGTACACGCCAACCACCAGCACCTTCAACTAACACGATGTCAGAGTTTTGCTTATGCTCTGCCAACTTAGCTGATAATACGGTTTCATCAATCACCACACCATCATGCTTTGCTGCAATGTGTGGTGATGATGGTAGCAACAGCGCATACGGATTAACGTCTTCGTAGGCGATATCTTGCGTCGCAGCTTCTTGAAGGTGCAATGCATCACTGTTACGTAACCCTTCAGGGTATTGTTCACACCCTGCTGCAACTGGCTTATAACCAATTGTTGATAAATCTTGTGCGGCCAAAGCTTGAAGAATCGCTTTTGAAACCACAGTTTTTCCCACTTCGGTATCCGTACCTGCAATGAATAATGCATCAATCATAATTGAATAACCCCTAAACAAACTTGATATGTTGCTGGCAAGAAACCTTGATGGTTTTTAAACTCTCGATATTCCCGTTCAACAAGCTGCAACATGCGGCGACTTGTTAAACCTTGTGAGCGACCACTTACGTGATTAGCGCCGATACCTTTAAGGTCGCGCATCAGTTCAAACGCAGTGTCGTACCAAACGGTGATGGTGGGCAAGTCTAGTTGATGAGCCGTACAGCTAGATTGCGCTAACGCAATTTTTACCTGATTGATTGTAATAAAATGGTTAACGTGTTGATGTGCGTCAATTTTGGACCACGACTTTTTCAGTTCAAACAGTGATCCATCAAGCAAAGTTGAGAAAATAACACGTCCACCAACCGCTGTAACACGCTTCATCTCTCTCAAAGGCGACGACAAGTCGTCACACCATTGCAACGCAAGGCTAGAGAAAACAATATCAAAAGCCCCATCTTCGAATGGCAATAGCTCGGCATCAGCTTGTCGATATAAAGAGACCGATGCACCACAGCGCTGTTTTGCTTCGTCCAACATTCCATTGGAAAGGTCAGCACATACCACTGCAGCACCTCGCTTAACTAACTGTTCAGAGAAATACCCTGTACCACAACCTAGATCGAGCACCTTTAACCCAGAGAGGTCACTCGGTAGCTTATCCAATAGTCGGTGGCCTACATCGCGCTGAAACTCAGCGTGTTTGTCATAGGTTGCAGCTGCTTTGCCGAAGGCTTCAGCAATCGCACTCTTATCTTGGCTTGCGTAATTATGCACTACTGCTTCTTGTGACATTTACTGAGCCTCTTTCTTTAATTCAAAGCTTGATTCTATGCTTGGTTTGCTTCCAGAGTCGTTGCTTCGCTCTATTGCTTGAAGCAACCAGTCAGTTAACTGAAGAATCTGTTCCTGACTATGGTTCGCCGTTAAGGTAATACGCAAACGAGCAGTCCCAATAGGCACCGTTGGTGGCCTTATTGCCGTTACCCAAACTTGATTGCGCTTTAACTCTTCAGCAATAGATAGTGCAGCTTGGGCTTCGCCGATTAAAAATGGCTTGATCGGCGTCTGAGTATCAATAAAGCCTTTCACGCCACTCATCTGCTCAGCATAAAGGGCGCCAAGTTCTGTCAACTTCTCACGACGCCACTCTTGCGTCTGAATCATCTGACACGCATGAGATAAAGCCACCGCTTGTGAAGGTGGCATCGCCGTCGAATACACATGATGCCGAGCAAACTGAGTTAAGTAATCACCCACTTCTGACGAACAAAGAATCGCAGCACCAGAAAGGCCAAATGCTTTACCAAAGGTCACCACCAAAATATCGGGGGAGATTTGTGCCGCACTGCAGCTCCCTGCCCCTTTATCACCTAATACGCCGATACCGTGGGCATCATCAACCACCAACCAACTGTCGTATTGATGAGTTAGGTTAGATATCCGGCTGAGAGGCGCTTGATCGCCATCCATGCTGAACACACCTTCAGTCACGACCAAAGATTGTGGAGTTTTACTCAATAGCGACTCTAAATGTTGCGTGTCGTTGTGCTTAAAGCGTTTCATGGTTGCAGGTGAAAGCATCCCCGCTTCCATCAATGAGGCGTGGTTAAGTTTGTCTTGCAACAGAGAGTCGTCTTTATCGAGCAGAGAAAACAACAAAGCCTGATTAGCACTGAAACCAGAACTAAATAGAATGGCACGTTCAAAGCCAAGCCATTCACACAACTGAGCCTCTAAATTTCGATGAGCAGGACTAAAACCTGTGACCAATGGCGATGCTGCACTTCCAGCACCATATTTGGAAAGTCCGGTTTGCCATGCATCGACCAGTTCAGGATCGTTTGCCAAGCCTAGGTAATCATTACTCGAAAAGTTAATAAAGCGAGAACCTTCACTATTAAGCAAAGGGCTATTGCTGTTTTCGAGTACCTTAAGTTGACGAGTTAACCCTTGCTCACGGCGATGAGCAAGGGCACTTTTGATGCGAGATTTAAACAGTGGCATCGTAGAACATGTCATCTTTCGTTGGACGAGCAGCAACGCGCTCCACCACTTGATCTAACAGTTCATTTTCTTGAATTTCGTCTGGCTTCTGAGCCACCTGTTGGCTGTTGATACCTAACTTCTTAAACAGCTGCATGTCCGTGTCTTCATCTGGGTTTGGCGTAGTCAGTAGCTTACAGCCGTAGAAGATAGAATTCGCACCCGCCATGAAACACATCGCCTGCATCTGTTCGTTCATGTTCTCACGGCCTGCTGATAAACGAACCGCAGACATTGGCATCATGATACGAGCAATCGCTATCAGTTTGACGAAGTCGAAAGACTCAACATCATCGACGTTTTCCATCGGTGTGCCTTTGACTTTTACGAGCATGTTGATTGGTACACTTTCTGGGTGAACAGGAAGGTTCGCAAGCTCTACAAGCAGGCCTGCACGGTCATTAGTACTTTCGCCCATACCAATAATACCACCAGAACAGATCTTCATACCGGCATCACGCACATGAGATAGCGTATCTAAACGGTCTTGGTAAGTACGAGTGGTGATAATACTGCCGTAGAACTCCGGAGACGTATCAAGGTTATGGTTGTAGTAATCCAAACCTGCGTCCGCTAGCTCACCTGCTTGGTCAGGCGTTAACATGCCTAGTGTCATACATGTTTCTAGGCCCATGCCTTTCACACCTTTGATCATGTCAGTTAGGTGAGGCATATCGCGTTCTTTCGGGTTTTTCCACGCCGCGCCCATACAGAAACGAGTCGAACCCGCATTCTTGGCTTTTTGCGCCGCATCCAAAACACGCTCGACTTCCATTAAGCGTTCTTTGTCGACATCCGTTCGGTAGTGAGCACTCTGAGGGCAGTACTTACAATCTTCAGGACAAGCACCTGTCTTAATCGATAACAGTGTACTCACCTGCACGTGGTTGTGCTCTTGGTACTGTCTATGAACCACTTGAGCTTCAAACATTAAATTCATAAACGGTTTTTCAAGCAGTGCTCTTACTTCAGCAACTGTCCAGTCATGACGAACTTCCACGTGTCGATCCTTTTTATTATTTGATGTTACATCTCTATCAATAGAGATTGTATTTATGCTTGGATAGTCTACCGACAAGCTTTAGACTGTCAACACATTGATAATATCAAAAGTTTACATTTGGTTATTTATTAGCCACACCAAGAATGG
>NZ_JBFRLX010000194.1:0-23726 GCF_041470165.1 Vibrio sp. 10N.286.46.A8 | reverse complement strand
GCCTTTGTTGTATCTGACGCTATCAAATTGAGATTAAGCGTCTTTTTTGTCTTCTTTTTGAACCTTGCTTTCATCCGCTGACTTTGAGTCTGAGGTGTCGTTGTCTGTTAGAGTTTTTTCCTCTAGCTCGTCCTCTTCATCGCGGTTTTCGATAACACCGTGTGTTTCTTTCCACTGTTCCCAACGCTGAAATGCCAGTTCTTGCATGTCAGTCGTCTTATCTGCCTCGTCGACGATCTCTTCGCCCACTAGGTGCTCAAAGATATCTTCTAGGGTGATGATGCCCTGAATCGTACCGTACTCGTCAACTACTAAGGAAAGCTGCAGGCGGTTTGCCATCATTTGGTCAAAGGCTTTAGCCAAGCCCATGTTGTTCAGCAACACGTGGATAGGGCGCATTACTTCACCCAGAGCTTTCTCGCCACAACCCGCTTGTTGCAATCTAAACAGCTCCAGACGGTGTACAAAACCAATGATGTTGTCAGTTTGCTCGCTGTAAACTAATGGGCGCGAGAATGGTGTGTCTTTGTGTTGCTCTAGGAACGTATTCACGCTCATTTCGGCATCGACGCGGAATACAACAGGGCGCGGTGTCATGACTTGAGTCACGGGCACATCTTGAATACCTAACAGATTGCTCAGGATTTTTGATTCACCTTCAGCAAATTCACCGCTCTCTTTTGCCAAAATAGCCATTGCAGATAGCTCATCACGCATTTTTGGTGCCTGGTGGCCGCGAGCTAAACGTTTGGTAATTTGCTCTGAGAACCACACAAATGGTGTTAGGAAAAAGACCATCCAGCGAAGCACATTTGATGATGCTGGAGCAAGTTGACGCCAGTAGGTTGCGCCAATGGTTTTTGGAACAATCTCAGACAGAACTAAAATACCCAGAGTTAATACGGCAGAGAATACGCCTAACCATTGGCTACCAAAAACGACTGCTGCTTGTGCACCCGCTGTCGCTGCACCTATGGTGTGCGCGATGGTGTTGAGCGTTAAAATTGACGCAAGTGGGCGGTCAATATCGGTTTTCAGTTTGTCTAATGACTCTGCTGCAGGGTGCCCATTTTGTTTTAGTTGAGCAATGTAGCTCGGACTAATACTCAAAAGTACAGCTTCCAAAACAGAACAAATGAAAGAAACTCCAATAGCAATGGAGACGTAAATAGTTAGCAGCAGCATGTTTGCCCTTAAATTAAATTGTACGCTTTAGCAGCGATTCAGCGTGGATTATAGAGAATAAGTAGTGGCTAGGTCATCATTAATTTTGCTCTCAGCCCCTTTTAAACAAGGGCTTGCTCAGTAAAATCAGTAACAAATTGTGAGTTATTACTCATATTATGGCTAAAACTACGGCATTAGAGCTAAAGATCGACGACAAACCTTTGCCAGATGGGGCATTTATGTTTTAGAGTGAATCGAATTCAAAAATACAAAGAAGGGAAACCTAAAATGAACAAGACTCAATTAATCGACTTTATTGCTGAAAAAGCGGACCTTTCTAAAGCACAAGCTAAAGCTGCTCTAGAAGCGACTCTTGGCGGTGTTACAGATGCTCTTAAAGATGGCGATCAAGTTCAGCTAATTGGTTTTGGTACTTTTAAAGTAAACCACCGTGCAGCTCGCACTGGTCGTAACCCAAAAACTGGTGACGAGATCCAAATCGCTGCTGCAAATGTTCCAGCATTTGTTGCAGGTAAAGCGCTGAAAGATTCAGTGAAATAATCTAAACTGTACCGAGGTAGTCGTATTCCACCTCGGTACAGGTTTTATGAAAAAAGCATTTCTTCTCGTTTCACTATTATCTACATTTCTCATTGGCTGTTCATCAACCAGCCCTCGCAAAAACCTAGAGCAATTTGAAACTCACACCGGCGGCCAAGTCATGGGCGACGCGACAAGTTTCTACTGGGTTACAAACAAGCTAACACAACCTCATACTTCAGCTGACTACGTCACTGTAGGCGATTACGGCTGGTACCAAACGGACTATGCTTGGTCGGAAGGTATACTTCGTGAATTTATTCGTGAAGGTGAGCAACGTAATTCTTCTAATGAGCTGGTTCCGTATAGTGTCCATGTGCGTTTTAATAAGTCAGGCGAAGCTGTATATCAGCAGTATCGTATTGATAGCAAAATTTTGCCTATCCAAGTTAAGCAACTTGAAAGCTACCAGAAAGAAGCCAAGTCGGTTTTAGAAACTACGATGAAGCAGCATGACGAAGGGCTCAGACTGGTTCAGGGTTACTGGAATGGTCGTTCTTTTGAAACGTGTGCTGGTGGTGAGTTTGATCGCTTTGAATTTAATCAGACCTTGCCAAGCTTCGTGATCGATCGATTGGCGTCTGTGGAAAGCTATGCGGCGTTTCTTGGCAGTGATTCACTAGGTAAGATGAGCGTAGAAGAGTTACTGATGCTGGCTGAAGACAGCCATGATTGTGTCGTTAGGCCGTCATTGTTGAAAGAATAGCGATCCACTAAAGGATTGAGGGTATTTGGCTTGCTGTAGGCCAAGTGCTGATTTGTCTGTACAGGTACAGATTCCTAGAGAAATTGAGTGATAAAAAAGGCGCCTATCGAGGCGCCTTTTCTGTCATTTGCTTACTGTTATTGGAAAGTAAGCGAGTAACAAGATTGATTACTGTTCTTGCTCGCGCGCAATCGCACGGTAACCGATGTCATTGCGGTGGAACATACCATTCCAGCTAACTTGCTTCGTCAACGCGTAAGCGCGCTCCTGAGCTTCAGAAACCGTATTGCCCAGTGCCGTTGCACAAAGTACACGGCCACCGTTTGTCACAACGTCGCCAGCTTCGTTATTTGTCGTACCCGCGTGGAAAACCTTTTGGCCTTCAACTTCGCTGGTTGGCAGTGAAATAACGTCACCTTTTGCGTAGTCAGCAGGGTAACCGCCAGCAGCAAGAACAACACCGATAGAAGCGCGTGGGTCCCACTTTGATTCTGCTTCGTCTAGCTTCTCATCGATAGCCATTAGGCAAAGTTCAACAAGGTCTGACTCCATACGCATCATGATAGGTTGCGTTTCAGGGTCGCCAAAGCGGCAGTTGTATTCGATAACCTTAGGTGTGCCGTCAGCATCGATCATTAGTCCTGCGTAAAGGAAACCAGTGTAAGGTGCGCCTTCTGCGTCCATACCACGTACCGTTGGATAGATAACTTCCTCAAGGATGCGGTTATGGATTTCAGGAGTTACCACTGGAGCTGGAGAGTAAGCACCCATGCCGCCAGTATTAGGGCCAGTGTCTTTGTCGCCAACACGTTTGTGATCTTGGCTGGTGGCCATAGGAAGCACGCTAGAACCGTCAACCATTACGATGAAGCTTGCTTCTTCGCCTTCAAGGAACTCTTCGATAACCACGCGACTGCCTGCTTCGCCAAATGCGTTGCCCGCTAGCATGTCTTTGATTGCGTCTTCAGCTTCTTCAAGTGTCATCGCAACGATAACGCCTTTACCCGCCGCAAGGCCGTCAGCTTTTACTACGATTGGAGCACCTTGCTCGCGAACGTAAGCGATAGCTGGCTCGATCTCAGTGAAGTTTGAGTAGTAACCTGTTGGGATATCGTGACGAGCTAGGAAGTCTTTGGTGAATGCTTTAGAGCCTTCAAGCTGTGCTGCCGCTTGAGTTGGGCCGAAGATTGGTAGGCCAACTTCGCGGAATGCATCAACCACACCAATAACCAATGGTGCTTCAGGGCCCACGATAGTCAGTTCGATTTTCTTTTCTTGAGCAAACGCCACTAAACCAGCGATGTCTTCAACACCGATGTTTACGTTTTCAAGTTTAGGTTCAAGCGCAGTACCTGCGTTACCTGGAGCGATGAATACTGTTTCAACATTTGGGTTTTGTGCCGCTTTCCAACCAAGTGCATGCTCACGACCGCCGGCACCGATAATCAATACATTCATGTTTTAAAATCCTTATAGCTGCTTCAGAGCCTTTATTTCTGTGTCAAACATGCTCACTTATGGTCATAAGCTCCGCGTGTTTTCCTTGAACTAAAGTCACTGACTTGCTCTACGTATTTCAAATATCGGAATATTTAAAAAACAAAATTATAAGTTTTGCTCAAAGTAGTTGGTGATGTGGCTAGGCAGCAATTGAGCCCATCCCCGGAAGCATAGCTCGCTATGTGACCGGGGGGGGGCGAAAGCAGCTAACGACGCCACAGTGCCAAATACGAAGAGGAAATTAGTGGCGGAAGTGACGCATGCCCGTAAAGATCATCGCCATGCCGTGTTCGTCTGCTGCTGCGATAACTTCGTCATCACGCACAGAGCCGCCCGGTTGGATAACACACTTGATGCCCGCTTCTGCTGCCGCGTCGATACCGTCACGGAATGGGAAGAATGCATCTGATGCCATCACGCAACCTTCAACCTGTAGACCTTCGTCTGCAGCTTTGATACCTGCGATTTTCGCAGAGTAAACGCGGCTCATTTGGCCTGCGCCTACACCAATAGTCATGTCGCCTTTCGAGTAAACGATAGCGTTAGATTTAACGTACTTCGCTACTTTCCAGCAGAATAGAGCATCTTTCAATTCTTCAGCTGTTGGCTGACGCTTAGAAACCACTTTCAGGTCATCTTCAGACACCATGCCTTGGTCGCGGTCTTGAACTAGCAAACCGCCGTTAACGCGTTTCACGTCAAAACCAGTTGTCTTAGTTGTCCACTCACCGCACTCAAGCAGGCGAAGGTTTTTCTTAGCCGCTACGATTGCTACTGCTTCCGCAGAAACAGATGGTGCAATGATAACTTCAACGAATTGACGCTCAGTGATAGCCGTTGCTGTTGCAGCGTCTAGCTCACGGTTGAAAGCGATGATGCCGCCAAATGCAGACGTTGGGTCTGTTTTGAATGCACGGTCGTAAGCTTCTAGGATGTCTTCACCTAGTGCAACACCACATGGGTTAGCGTGCTTAACAATTACACATGCTGGCTGGTCGAACTCTTTCACACACTCAAGTGCTGCGTCAGTGTCAGCGATGTTGTTGTAAGAAAGCGCTTTACCTTGGATTTGGCGAGCAGTAGAAACAGACGCTTCTTCAGGGTTTGCTTCAACGTAGAATGCGGCTGCTTGGTGGCTGTTCTCACCGTAGCGCATGTCTTGTTTCTTCTCGAACTGTTGGTTGAACGTGCGAGGGAATTTAGACTCTTCATCAGCCTTCTTTCCTTCTTCATCAAGTAGAGAGGCACCGTAAGATGGAACCATAGTGCCGAAGTAGTTTGCGATCATGCCGTCGTAAGAAGCGGTGTGCTCGAATGCTGCGATAGCGAGGTCGAAGCGAGTCTCTAGCGTTAGAGATTGCTCGTTCGCGTCCATTTCAGCAACAACGCGCTCGTAGTCGTGTGCGTTAACAACGATAGTTACGTCTTTGTGGTTTTTCGCTGCAGAGCGAACCATTGTAGGACCGCCGATGTCGATGTTCTCAACAGCGTCAGCAAGGGTACAACCTTCTTTAGCAACGGTTTCTGCGAATGGGTATAGGTTTACAACAACCATATCGATAGGGTTGATACCGTGAGTTTCCATCACGTCATCATCTTGGCCACGACGGCCTAGAACACCACCATGAACTTTTGGGTGCAGAGTCTTAACACGGCCATCCATCATTTCTGGGAAACCAGTGTAATCAGATACTTCTGTAACAGAGATGCCTTTTTCAGCAAGCAGGCGAGCAGTGCCACCGGTAGATAGGATATCTACACCACGGTTAGCAAGAGCTTGTGCAAATTCAACGATACCAGTTTTGTCTGATACGCTGATTAGAGCGCGGCGAATTGGACGAGCGTTATTCATGCTTCCATCTTCCTCAAATTCATGGGGTTAAAATAAAGATATTTGCCAAAAAAGAACTTGTTTCTATCTTCTTAGCGTGGATTATCTTAGATACCAGTAAGAGATAAAATATTGGCCAGTTTTGGTAAAGACCTTTTGGGTTTGTCTTATGATTAAGCCATAAGATAACCAACTCCAAATTTGATGGCGCAGATTCTAACTAATTTATTACAAAAAAGCTCGCGCAATCGTTTGGCATCTCAAAATTAATTATGAAAAGTGCCATTTCAGCCTGAAAAGTAACGATAAGGTTAATTGTGGAATGGACGGAACAGTAGGAAAAAACATGTTTCAGATCGGTGAATTAGCGAAAAGATGCGGTGTGACAGCCGATACCTTGCGGTTTTATGAAAAAAGTAACCTGATTGCTCCTGCCAGTCGCAGTGACTCAGGATATCGCTTATATGATGAAAACAATCAAAAACAGGTGACCTTTATTCTTAAATCTAAAGCGTTAGGGCTGAGTTTAGATGAAATTAAGGAATTGCTCGAGATTCGCTTGGAAGCAACGCAGCACAGTTGCTCGGAAGTGAAAGCCATCACAACGGCAAAGCTGACACTTATTGATGAAAAAATCAGTGAACTTGGCAGAATACGCACGGCATTAAAGAAGATTAATGATGCTTGCTGCGGTCATGTAGATGACGATGCGAGCCATTGTTCTATCTTAGGTGCTTTGGCGAGCGAAGATAAACAAAGCTCATGCTGTGCTGCTGATGGTAAATAGCTGAAAAGGTCCCCGTTAGGGAGATAGGTTTACTACGGTTGATAACCCTAGGAAGCTTGCAGTATTTTGGCTCTTAGTTGAGCGTCAATTTTTAAAGTGGGTAGGTTATTGTGGTAAAGCGTGACTTGGTTGCGGCCAGTCTGCTTTGAAGAGTACATGGCTCTATCTGCTTGAGCCAATAGTTCTTTTATGGTTTTAAGGTGTGGTGTGTATTCAGCAACACCGATGCTGACTGTTGGGTAGATGATGTGGCCGTCTACGGTGCATGGCGTTGATTCAATCGTTTTACGAATCGTCTCTGCAACGTAATAAGCTTCAATGGCACTGGTGTGTGTAAGGATGACACCGAATTCTTCGCCACCCAAGCGACCTAGATAATCATCGCAGTCTATTGACTGTTGGCATAAGCTCGCGACTTGAACGATTACCTCATCACCAGAAAGGTGGCCAACTTGATCATTGATCTCTTTGAAGTGGTCTATGTCTATCATCAAACACGTTAAGCTTTGCTTAGGCGATTGACTGAACTCTCTCTCCAACCCAAGTAAAAAGGCACGTCTATTTAAAATCCCAGTTAGCTCATCGATTTCAGCGAGTTCTATCAGCTCAGCTTCACGTTGCTGTGCTTTAGTAATATCTCGCTCTTGCCACAGCACGTATTGCTTTTCTGGCGAGAGATACAATGGCTTTAATGTCGATTCAAAATATCGGTCGTCTGACTCTGCAGATTCTTCCCCTTGAGCGAAAAGTTGTTCAATAGAAAGCTGAAGTTGCTGACAGGGTGCAAGAGAGTATCGAATGTATTGAATTTCGCGACTGGAATAAGCTTGCTTTGCCGCCTCTAACAGCTGTTTTTCAACCGCGGGAGGCAACAGTTCTGAAACTGTGTGGTGATTTGGATTGTTAAAGTTTTCAACAATACGTCCGGATGTATCCAACAGAAGATGACGATCAGGCAGTTCACGGATCAGTGTGCTAAGCCATTCTTCCCTTTTCATATCAAGCATGTAGCTTCCAGACGATTAGATTAATAGGTCATTATATCGGTAGTGATTACGTTATCAATCGTTACATCTAATTAATTGATTGATAATTGTTCGCTTGTTGCCATATAAACAAAAAAAAGCCGAGTTCAATAAAGAGCTCGGCTTCTAATTCAATAAATTACGAAAGAACGATTAGTTCATGCCGTATTTTTTAAGTTTCTTGCGAAGAGTACCGCGGTTAATACCCATCATGGTTGCTGCGCGAGTTTGGTTACCGCGAGTGTACTGCATGATAGTGTCTAGTAGTGGCTGTTCAACTTCAGCTAATACTAATTCGTATAACTCGCTGACTTCTTGACCGTTTAATTGAGCAAGGTAATTTTTCAATGATGCTTTAACTGAGTCACGTAGTGGCTTCTGCGTGATTTGGTCTTGTGATGTAACTGTAGTTACTGTCAATGCTTCTGAAGTCAGATTTTGTTCGAACATATTCGGTCTAGCTCTTCTCGTAATTATGGTGCAACGTTATCAAAAAAACCTTCTAGCGCTTCAAGCTGCAGATCACCTGCTTCGAATGCGTTGAAGGTACGGCGAAACTCACTCGCTTGTTCATGCTCTTTTAGATACCAACCCACATGCTTACGAGCGATGCGAGGGCCTAAAAACTCTCCATAAAATTCATGTAGAGCGAGCACATGACCAAGCATGATGTCTTTCACTTCCGAAATCGGGAGTGGGTCCATCGTGGTGCCGTTTTCCAAATAGTGTAGGATTTCGTTAAAAATCCAAGGACGTCCTTGGGCAGGTCGACCTATCATTAAAGCATCAGCGCCGGTGTACTCCAGCACAAACTTCGCTTTTTCCGGACTATCGATATCACCGTTAGCGATAACCGGAATAGATACTGCTTGTTTCGCTGCTTTAATGTGTTTGTATTCTGCCTCACCTTTGTACATACAAGCGCGAGTTCTCCCGTGAAGGGCAAGAGCTTGTATGCCGCAGTCTTCGGCTATTTTCGCGATTTGGACACAGTTTCTATTGTCTGTATCCCAGCCTGTGCGCGTTTTCAACGTTACTGGAACGTCGACAGCATTTACCACAGCCTTCAGAATATCTTCAATGAGTTCTGGATGCTGAAGTAGGGCTGAGCCCGCAAGCTTCTTATTCACTTTTTTGGCTGGGCAACCCATGTTGATATCGATGATTTGCGCACCGTTAGCAACATTGAATTGAGCAGCCTCGGCCATAAGCTGTGGATCTGCACCAGCGATTTGTACTGAACGAATGCCCGATTCGCCTTCATGTACCATACGCTGCTGAGATTTTGACGTTTTCCAAACTTTCGGATTGGAGGACATCATTTCACTGACTGCCATCCCCGCACCGTAACGAAGACACAACTCACGGAATGGTCTATCCGTTACGCCAGCCATAGGAGCGACGATTAGATTGTTCTTAAGTTGATAATTTCCGATTTTCAAAAATGTCATCACAGTTCTGTACCAGCAAGGGCGCGCATTTTACGCATTTTTTCGCTGCGTGAAAAGACTAATATTTGAGCATTTACAATTTGTTTTTGTAATTCGTTTAAATTTCAATCAATTAGCGCCCAAAGTCTTACCTAGCCTTGCTTGCGACCAGAGATTCGACACCATTCTTGTTGTTCAATGATCGGATCAATGTGAAGCTCATCACGATAATAAGTTGCAACATCTTCCGCTTGTGTATCTAAAACACCCGACATTGCTAGTACACCATTTGGCTTTACTAGACCTTTAATGATGCCAGAAAGGTCGCGTAATGGACCGGCAAGAATGTTGGCAACAACAACGTCAGCGAGCAAACCTTCCGGTTGATCTTGTGGCAAGAACACCTCTAGTTGCTCAGCAACACCATTGCGTTGTGCGTTGTCTTTTGATGCAAGCAGAGCTTGAGGATCAATGTCGATCCCGACAACTTTTGCCGCGCCAAGTTTGATCGCAGCGATCGCAAGAATGCCTGAACCACAACCGAAGTCGATCACGGTTTTGCCTGTCAGGTCTAGGCCTTCAAGCCATTCAAGACACAATGCTGTTGTTGGGTGAGTGCCCGTACCAAATGCAAGACCAGGGTCTAGCATGACGTTTACAGCGTCAGGTTCAGGGATATCGCGCCAGCTAGGGCAAATCCATAAACGCTCACCAAACTTCATTGGGTGGAAGTTGTCCATCCATTCACGTTCCCAATCCTTGTCTTCAATTTGCTCTACTTTGTGAGCAAAGTCTGCAGGGAACATGTTGCTTGCTTTAATCTGCGCTAGAACGACACCAGTGTCAGTCTCAGCGTCGTAAAGCGCGAGAATGTCAGTATCACCCCAAAGGCGAGTTTCGCCCGGCAGAGGCTCAAATACAGGGGTATCTTGTGCATCCAGGAAAGTTACAGAAAGAGCACCAGTCTCTTCCATTAACATGTCGCCGATTTGTTCGGCATTTTCATTGGTAGCATTAAGCTTGATTTGAATCCAAGGCATGGCTGCATCTTCTATATGAGAAAAATTGGATGGCGAGTCTAGCAGAAAATATGAGCAAATTCACCAAAACCCCACGGAATATAATGGGGATTATGAATTGATTATTGCGAGTATTTACAAACAAAAATGCCCACCGAAGTGAGCATTTATTACTGTTCTACAGAGAACGAATTACGGAAGGCTAGCGTCTATTGTAGACCAAGCTTCTTCTCAAGGTAGTGGATGTTTGCCCCACCGTGTTGGAAGTTTTCGTCGTTCATAATAGACAGTTGAAGCTCAGTATTAACGTTAATACCTTCAACAATCATTTCACCCAATGCGTTCTTCATACGAGCGATAGCAACATCACGGTTCTCACCGTAAGTGATCAGCTTGCCAATCATTGAATCGTAGTGTGGTGGCACTGTGTAACCCGTGTAGATGTGAGACTCCCAACGTACGCCCATACCACCTGGAGCATGGAAGCGCGTGATCTTACCCGGAGACGGTAGGAAACGAACCGGATCTTCCGCATTGATACGACATTCGATTGAGTGGCCGCGCAGCTTAATATCATCCTGTGTGAATGATAGAGGCTGACCAGCAGCAATGCGAAGTTGCTCTTTCACTAGATCGATACCCGTTACCATTTCAGTAATCGTGTGCTCAACCTGGATACGAGTGTTCATTTCGATGAAGTAGAACTCACCGTTCTCGTATAAGAATTCAAATGTACCTGCGCCGCGGTAACCAATCTCAAGACATGCACGAGTACAACGGTCGCCGATGTATTTACGCATTTCTTCAGTGATACCTGGTGCTGGTGCTTCTTCCACAACTTTCTGGTGACGACGCTGCATTGAACAGTCACGCTCACCTAGGTGGATAGCATTACCTTGACCATCTGCAAGCACTTGTACTTCAATATGACGTGGGTTTTCTAGGAATTTTTCCATGTAAACCATGTCGTTATTGAAACATGCTTTTGCTTCAGCACGAGTCATTGCGATAGCTTCTGTTAGTTCTTTTTCAGTACGAACAACACGCATACCACGACCGCCGCCGCCGCCAGAAGCCTTGATGATTACAGGGAAACCAATGCGCTTAGCGTGCGCTTTGTTTTTCGCTTCGTCGTCGTCAAGAGGGCCGTCAGAACCTGGTACACAAGGTACACCCGCTTTTTTCATTGACGTGATAGCTGACACTTTGTCACCCATCATGCGAATGGTTTCAGCTTTAGGGCCAACGAAGATAAAACCACTGCGCTCTACCTGTTCTGCAAAGTCTGCATTTTCAGATAGGAAGCCGTAGCCTGGGTGAATAGCAACTGCACCCGTTACTTCAGCAGCGCTGATGATACGAGGGATGTTCAGGTAGCTATCGATACCACGAGCTGGACCGATACAAATGGTTTCGTCAGCAAGCAGTACGTGCTTAAGATCGCGGTCAGCGGTTGAGTGAACTGCTACCGTTTTGATGCCAAGCTCTTTACATGCTCGCAGAATACGCAGTGCAATTTCACCACGGTTCGCGATTACTAATTTATCTAACATAATGAGTGCTCTCTATTATTCGATAATTACTAGAGCTTGGTCGAATTCTACTGGTTGACCGTCTTCAACTAGGATAGCCGTTACAACACCAGATTTATCAGCTTCGATTTGGTTCATCATTTTCATTGCCTCAACGATACATAGTGTTTCGCCAGCAGTTACAGATTGACCCACTTTAACGAACGGTTTTGCATCTGGGCTTGGAGCGCCGTAGAAAGTACCAACCATTGGAGAAAGAACTTGGTGACCAGCAGGAACCGCAGGAGCTGCCGCTTCTGCAGCTACAGGTGCTGCTGCCGCAGGTGCTGCCGCCGCTACAGGAGCTGGAGCTGCTGCATATTGAATAGGCGCTGCAGATACAGGGCTGTTACGACTGATTCGTACTGACTCTTCACCTTCAGAGATCTCTAGTTCAGAAATACCAGACTCTTCAACCAATTCGATTAGCTTCTTGATTTTGCGAATATCCATTGTTTCTTTCTCTTTATCTGTTGATTGAACTTACTCTTTGACTGAGTAGGTTAGTAATAGTTCGTTGTTTTTATTTACTTTGCGTTGAGCTTGTTGAGCGCAGCTGTCAAAGCAAATTGATAACCTTGGGCACCTAAGCCACAAATCACACCTTCTGCTTTATCAGACAGGTAAGAGTGGTGACGGAATGGTTCACGTGCGTGAACATTCGATAGATGAACCTCAATAAATGGGATAGCAATACCAAGTAGTGCATCACGCAACGCCACACTGGTATGTGTAAAGGCCGCTGGGTTGATAATAATGAAATCAACATTTTGATAAGCACTATGGATAGCTTCAATCAGCTCATACTCACGATTTGACTGTAAGTGAGATAGCTCAACATCGTGTGTTTTCGCTTGCTCGGTCAATGAGCTAATAATCTGGTCAAGTGTTTGAGAACCGTAGTGTGCAGGTTCTCTAAGGCCTAACAGATTAAGGTTTGGTCCATTTAAAACTAGAATGCGAAACTTTGTAGACATTGTGGGGCTATCTTCCTTTATCGTGTTTACGAACGTGAATGTTGCCATTTTATTGAAAATTTGGGGATAATTTCCAGTAAGAAAAACCCAAATTTAAAAATTAGAACCAGATTATAGCTAATTCAGCGCAAATCGCAGCAATTTACTGGTCTAATCTCCTATTGAGAGAGTGTGAGATTGTTACCAACTTAACAAAAAAGCGCCTTAGCCTTAATTTTGTCGAGGATATTTGAGATCAAGATCAGCCATAAAAAAACCGCCACATAGGTGACGGTTTAGAAAGGAGCTGTTTTAAACAGTAATTACGTAATGTGACGGGTTGCTTATGCCAGTTCCGCTTTCTCTGCAATCAGCTTATCGACCACGCTTGGGTCTGCGAGTGTCGACGTATCGCCTAGGTTGCCAGTATCGCCAGTGGCAATCTTACGCAGGATACGACGCATGATTTTACCTGAACGAGTTTTCGGCAGAGAGTCTGTCCAATGCAGTACATCTGGCGTTGCGATTGGGCCTATCTCTTTGCGTACCCAGTCTTTCACTTCTTTATGAAGCTCTGCGGTTGGGAACTCACCATCATTAAGCGTGATATAAGCGTAAATTGCTTGGCCTTTAATATCATGAGGAATACCGACAATCGCTGCTTCTGCAATCTTATCGAACGCCACTAGCGCCGATTCAATTTCAGCGGTACCCATACGGTGACCTGATACGTTAAGCACGTCATCGACACGGCCCGTAATCCAGTAGTAACCGTCTTCATCACGACGAGCACCATCACTGGTAAAGTACATACCTTTAAAGGTAGAGAAGTAAGTTTGTTCGAAACGGTCATGATCACCATGAACGGTACGCATCTGGCCTGGCCAAGAGTCAAGAATCACAAGGTTGCCGTCTGTTGCACCCTCAATGATGTTGCCCATGTTGTCGACAAGCGCGGGTTGCACACCGAAGAATGGACGAGTCGCTGAACCCGGTTTTAGGTCTGTTGCGCCCGGTAGTGGAGCGATTAAGATGCCGCCCGTTTCTGTTTGCCACCATGTATCGACAATTGGAGACTGCTCGTTACCAATTGTTTTGTAGTACCACTCCCACGCTTCTGGGTTGATAGGTTCACCTACCGATCCCATGACTCTTAGGCTGTCACGATAAGTCCCTTCAACCGCTTCATTACCCTTCGCCATCAATGCACGAATAGCCGTTGGCGCAGTATAAAGAATATTAACTTGGTGCTTATCGACTACTTCGCTCATGCGGCTGGTGTTCGGGTAATTTGGCACGCCTTCAAACAGAATCGTTTTTGCGCCATTAGCTAGTGGCCCGTAAACAAGGTATGTGTGGCCAGTAATCCAACCCACATCGGCTGTACACCAGAAAGTCTCGCCTTCTTGGTAATCGAATACGTATTTGAAGGTCATCGCTGCATAAACAAGGTAGCCACCTGTAGTGTGCATAACGCCTTTAGGTTTACCCGTTGAGCCTGATGTATAAAGGATGAATAGTGGATCTTCTGCGTTCATCTCTTCTGGTGGACAATCCGCCGATACGTTTGCGATAGCATCATGCCACCACACATCACGGTGTTCGTGCCAAGCAACATCGCCGCCAGTACGTTTGAATACCACAACCTTTTCGATGTTCTTCACTTCAGGGTTAGTCAGTGCTTCATCGACATTTTTCTTCAGTGGAACAGCACGGCCGCCACGCACGCCTTCATCGGCAGTGATAACGACTTTAGAATTTGAATCGATAATACGACCAGACAGTGCTTCTGGGGAGAAACCACCAAATACCACTGTGTGAACTGCGCCGATACGGGTACATGCCAGCATGGCAACCGCAGCTTCTGGAACCATTGGCATGTATAAACAAACCACATCGCCTTTACGTACGCCTTGCTCTTTCAGAGCATTAGAAAACAGGCACACTTCTTTGTGTAGTTCGTTAAAGGTTAGGGTTTTATCATCAGCAGGGTCATCGCCTTCCCAGATGATAGCGACTTCATCACCACGCTCAGCAAGGTGGCGGTCGATACAGTTAGCCGAAACGTTAAGCGTGCCATCTTCAAACCAGCGAATATCAATGTGGCCTGGGTCGAAAGAAGTATTTTTTACCTGTGTGAAAGGTTTAATCCAATCAACGATTTTTCCGTGTTCACCCCAAAAGCCTTCAGGGTCAGAAACAGATTGCTGGTACATGGCTAGGTAAGTGTCATTATCCGCGTGTGTAGTTGATTTAATATTTTCTTTTACCGGATAAACGTGGGCTTCACTCATTGCATCTCTCCTTGTGCCTACATTCCTAATGAACTGGCAACTTCCTTTGTGTTCAGTTTCTAGGTCTATTACAGAACCGTCTTTGTGTTATCACTCTCGACTAGGATGGCGATTTCCACAATTAGACTTTAGGATGAGACGCTGCTTTTCACTTACAAAATAGCGAGTTAAGTTCATTTTTGAGATGTTGCTCTCTATGTGAAGCGCCAGTGGTTGAATTAAGAATAAGAAGAGTTGAAACGGGGTAGATCACCATGCTTCAGGCGAACAAAGATCAGGGCGGCGGAGATAGCGTCTTGTAATGCATCATGTTTATTGACGGGGATAGGTAAATCGAGCTGGCGACAGATTGCGTCCATACTGAGATCAAAATAGGCATTGGGCAGCTGCCTTTCGAGCTTGTCTTGATAAAGTTGGCTTACTTCGACTAATCGGTTAGGCAGTGGAAATCCAAGCTGTTTTAAACAGGCACGATCGAGGATTTTTTTATCATAGCGGATGTGATAGCCGACTAAAGGACGATTTCCAATGAAGTTCAGTAGCTCGATTAAAGCCTGTTTTTCTTCGATGCCGTGCTTTAGATCTTGATGGCGAATACGGTGGATTTTTATTGAATTGCAATCGAGCGATTGAGGGGCGCGCAATCGGACTTCAAAAGGTTGGCTGGTAATGATTCGGTTGCCGATGATCTTGGTTGCGGCAATGGTGACTAATTCTGCCTGATTGGGGTCGAGGCTGGTGGTTTCACAATCGAGAGATACGTATTCGTGATTAGCAGGCGCAGTAAACAGAGGCTGATAAGTAGAGCCTTTGAGTTTATGATGCCAGTAATAACGAACCAATCTATTCATCGTTCAATCGCCTAATCTCGTATCTGATAGTGGTAGCCAAGCCATTGCTTGAATTTTTTGACCACATGCAAGCTATGGCGAAGTAAGTCTCTGTCTGCTCGCTCCATCAATTTGACGTTAATCTTGTTGCTACTGTGCTGCTGAGAAAGTCTTTGGGCTAAGCGCCACTTAAAGAACTGTTTGAGTGCTTCACTAAGGTTATCGGCGGTACTTTGCTCAAGCACCTTCTTACAGACCAACTGTTCAATGCGTTCGAAGGTGTTGTTTACCGTGACACCATGCTCAAGACAGAGTGCCCTCACACCATGCACGATAGGGAAAATACCGCCTTGTTTGATATCGAGCCCTGACTTGGATTGTTTAACATTGCCAAACAGGGTGAGGGGTACTGAGAAGTTCAGAGCCGGTCGGCAGAATTCAGTCAGAATCAATTCTTGTCCGAGCATCAAATCACTTAGGTGCTGCTTTACGGGTTTTAATAACTCTCTATTACCCGCAACGGCGTGTGCATCCGCCATGATCGCGATATCCATCACGGTATCTGGCGTGGCTTTTTTTACCCAACGAGTGAGGGTTTGTTTCCACTCTTGTTCTGAATGCACCCATTTGGGGTTGTTGACCATCACGTTGCCCGGACATAGTGGGTAGCCCAATTGCTGCAATGTGTGAGTGAGGTCGTTCATGGCACTCTGGCATTGGTGCCACTCCAAGCCATCTTGAATTATTAGCGCGTTGTCTTGATCGGTTTTGAGGATTTGTTCTCCACGGCCTTCGGAGCCCAACACGATGAGGCAGCAATGATTATGCAGTGCGGGTGGGATAACCAACTCAAACGCTTTCTCTATTATCTGTTCATTAACGGCTGAAATCAGCTCCATGATGAAGCGCGTGCGAATGCCGTTACTGAGTAGGCTTTCGACCAGTTGACGTTGTTTGTTGGAGGCTAATGCGAGCTCTTCAATGCTGGTGGATCGCGCAATACGCAAAGTGAGCACGTGAGAGTGAGTGGAGAATGCACTGAGGATTTGTGTCATATCCACCATGCCGACAGCATCTAGACCGTCACAAACCATCAACCTTTTTACCCGGTTTCTGGTCATGGTAATCATGGCATTAAATAAGAAATCACCTTGGTTTACGTGCATCACCGGAAATGTTGCAATCTCGCCAACGGGCGCGTCCTGTGGGAAGTTATCGAGCATTACAGCGTGCAATAAATTGGTTCGTGTGACGATCCCATACGGTAAGGAGCCTGAACCAAAATCTTTTATGCCTTTGTCGTCTAAATGCACCAGCGCCGAGTCTAAGCCTTGCTCTTTTAGGATTTGAGTGACTTGGTTGATGGGTTGTCCTGGCTCAAGAATCAGTGGTGGGTGATAGATAGAGTCATCCACTTTTGTCAATATAAACTCGGCAAGGTTTTGTTGCTGCTGAGCGGCTTCAATCAGAGCTTTCCGTGTCGACAGGTTACTATCAAAGTAGGCGGCAAATTGACCATTGGCGTGATAAAGATCGAGAAAAACATCAGTAGGCAGTAGGTAGCTTAAGGTGTCTTCGAGTGCGATATATTGATGTTTGGTGTGAGGTTCAAACTGGCTGCGCACATCAAAAATATCGTCATTGGCGTAATGTGCGTAAATCTCACCATCACTGCTCGCGCGCTCTTCAACGGCTCCTTTGATCAGGATATGCAGGTGTCTGCTCGGCCTATCTGCTTCCAGTATCACTTCTTGAGAGCGGTAATACACCACGTCTAATGAAGAGCGAAGCTTCAATTGTTCCGTATCGGACAGGCTATCGAAGGGTGGGTGCTGCATATTAAATTTTTCAGGCATAAGCATCACAAGAAGTGGGAGTCTTTAATCAGTCTGACAAAATACCAGCGAAGCTCCAGACGACTTTAGTCTAAATGCAGACTAGATATCGATGAACGTGATATAGCTTGGTGATAAGTGATAAGTGATAAGTGATATCTAGGCTAATTAAATATAGGAATGCTATCCCAGTAATAATTCCCTTTTTCATCCTACTCTAGATAGGCATAATTGGAGCCGCCTTTTTCCGCACACTTTATAGGTTATTTATGTTTAGCCCCTCTCCTTACGGATGGATATCTCAGTATTTTCTTGGTTTCTTTTTTGCGTATGGTGTGTACTTGCCATTTTGGGCGTTGTGGTTTGAAGACCAAGGCGTTTCTGCAGGAGACATCGGTGTATTGATTGGTATTGGTTTTGCGACTCGCTGTGTTGCTAACCTTGTGATTACGCCGCGCATCCATAACGTAGAGAATCTTTTGCCCGCTCTGCGCTGGTTGAGCTTCGCCTCATTGTTATTTGTTGGCTTCCACTTCTTCACTGGAGGCAGTTTTTTATTGATGCTGTTGGCAACAGTACTGTTTAACCTGTGTTGTGGGCCGGTTATCCCTCTTTCTGACGCAATGGCTAACCATTACAGTCGTCTTAAGATGCTTGACTATGGACGCACTCGTTTATGGGGTTCGATTGCTTTTATTGCGGGTTCAACCGTGGTGGGTTATTTAGTCGCACAGTTCGGCACTGATATGATTTTATATACAGCGCTTGCTGGTGTGCTGTTGTCGTTAATGTTAGCGATGAGAAACCCTAACGTGATGCCAGTAACGCAATCTGAGAAACAAGCAGTGCGACCAAAATTAGGTGAGTTACTGCGTGAATCGTCAGTAGTTAAATTTTTGGCCTTGATGGCGCTGCTGCAAGGTAGCCATGCGGCTTACTACAGTTTTAGTGCGATTTACTGGAAAGAAGCAGGTCACTCAGAAGCGATTATTGGTTACTTATGGAGCCTAGGCGTTGTTGCTGAGGTGGCTGTGTTTGCTCTCAGTAAGCGCTTATTCTCTGGCTGGTCAATGCGTACTCTGTTCGTGGTAGCTGCAATCGGTGTGATGGCTCGTTGGGGGATTACCGCGTCAACAACGGCGATTTTCGCCTTGGTTATGGTGCAAATGCTGCATGGTGTGACGTTTGCTATGGCACACATCGCAGCCATTCAATACATTCAATCAGAAGAACAGAATAAAATGGTCGCGCTGCAAGCTCTGTATAACGCGATCCCATTGGGGGCTGTTATCGCACTAATGACGACCTTAAGTGGTTGGGGATATGAGCTTTGGGGGGCAAACATCTTTTGGGGTATGGCCGCGATGGGGGCTCTTGCTCTGTTCATTAAGTTGGACGAGAGAAGTTCAGTGGTTGAGATTAATCAATCAGGTTCGGAACAATTAGAATCTAACAGCAAATGCTGATAATTAGAGTCTGAAGCACAGAATTTAAGCGATTCGATTGAGTTAATGACCCATCCTTAGTTAAATGAAACCTCTCCCTTATGGAGAGGTTTTTTTATGGATGAAAAAGGGTTTTTAATGCAAGGATGGATAGTAATTCCAGTCTCTTTAGCCTATTTGGGCGTGTTATTTCTGATCGCTTGGTATGGAGACAGGCAGGTTCGTTGGCTATCGCGTTGGCGCCCATGGATCTATAGCCTTTCGATTGCTGTGTATTGTACCTCTTGGACTTTCTATGGAACGGTCGGACAGGCGAGCAATAACCCATGGTCCTTTTTACCCATCTATCTCGCCCCCATTCTGGTCTTTACACTCGGGTGGCGGATCTTGGCGCGGTTGATCCTGATTGCAAAGCGTGAACACATCACTTCAATTGCCGATTTTATCGCGGCTCGTTATGGAAAATCTCAGGGCTTGGCTGTTGCCGTCACCGTGATTGCCGTGGTCGGTATTCTTCCTTATATCGCGCTACAGCTGCGTGGTATTACGATGGGGCTAGATATTGTTGCGCCAAACCTAGCGTCTGATTTCGGCTATCAGGATTATCACGTGTCTTGGTTTGTGGTCGGTGCTTTGGCCATTTTTACCATGCTGTTTGGTACTCGGCACATCGATAACACAGAGCATCACCGTGGCATGATGATGGCGGTGGCGTTTGAGTCAATTGTTAAGCTAGCGGCATTCTTGATTGTTGGCCTGTTTATTATCTACCTGGCGATGAGCAGTGACAAAATTGACTTGTTTGATGTGGCGGCTTCCACCTACGAATCGCCCAATATTCCGACCTTAATTATTCATACCGTTTTGACTATGTTGGCGATTGTCTGTCTGCCGCGCCAATTCCACACCATGGTGGTTGAGAACGAACGTCCTCAAGATTTGCATACCGCTCGCTGGTTGTTTCCACTTTATCTGATTTTGATGGGCCTGTTTGTGCTGCCAATTGCTTGGGCAGGACAAGGGCTGCTCACCGACATGCCGGCTGATACTTACGTGATCAGTGTACCAATGGCAGAAGGTGCGAATCACATTGCTTTGTTAGCTTTCCTCGGAGGTACTTCGGCGGCGAGTGGCATGGTGATTGTCTCGACCATCGCATTAGCGATCATGGTATCGAATGATTTAGTGATGCCATTGCTGCTGCGCCGTATGCGCCTAACTCAAAGAACCCATCGACATTTTTCTGGCATGTTGCTGGTGATTCGACGCGGGTTGATTTTACTGCTGTTACTTGGTGCTTGGCTGTTCTATCAAGCGCTCGATACCATTCACTCACTGTCGGCGATTGGCTTTCTTTCCTTTGCGGCGATTGCTCAATTCGCGCCAGCACTTATTGGTGGTTTGTACTGGCGTCCGGGCAACCGGAAGGGGGTCTATGTCGGCTTAATGGTGGGCTCGTTGATTTGGCTGATCACCCTGATGAGCCAAACCAGCATGCTGGCGGGCGATAGTGAAAGTAACCTTTTACTGTGGATTATCACGCCACCAGAGTTGTTCAACAGTTGGGAGATCAGCAGTTCAAACTGGGGGATTGTGCTGAGTATTTTGCTGAATACTTTGTGTTATGCCGTGGTTTCGATGGTGACCAGACCAAGCCTAAGTGAGCGTTTACAATCGGCTGCTTTTATTGGCACACCACTGCCAGAAAATGAGAACATCAGCCTCTATCAGAGCCGTGTGACGGTCGCTGAATTAGAGATGCTGGCGTCTCGTTTTGTGGGGCGTAAGCGTGCGAAAAGTGCCTTACAGAGTTATTGGCAACAGCACGGGCAGCCGCTACTTCCTAACCAACAAGCGCCCGCAAGCCTGATTCGACATGCAGAACGTGTGCTCGCTGGTGTATTCGGTGCATCTTCAGCTAAGTTAGTACTTACTTCGGCCTTGCAGGGCAGAAATATGCAGCTTGAGGAAGTGGCGACCATCGTTGATGAAGCCTCTGAACTGTACGATTTCAGCCGTGGTTTACTGCAAGGTGCGATTGAACATATTGGTCAAGGCATTGCAGTAATTGACAAACAAATGAGGCTGGTGGCGTGGAATCAACGTTACTTAGAACTGTTTGAGTTCCCTGCAGGCTTGATTCAGGTGGGTCGACCCATTTCAGATGTAATTCGTCACAATGCTGAGCAAGGTTTATGTGGCCCAGGCGACCCAGAAGATCACGTTCGACGCCGTGTTTATCACCTTGAGCAAGGCACGCGACACACCTCATCTCGTATTCGTCCGGATGGTCGAGTGATTGAGGTGCAAGGTAACCCAATGCCTAGTGGTGGCTTCGTCATGAGCTTTACCGACATCACGGTTTTCAGACAAGCAGAGCAAGCGCTAAAAGATGCTAATGAAAGCTTGGAATCGAGAGTCCATGAACGAACTCAAGAGCTCGAGAAGCTTAACCATCGCTTGGTAAAGGCGACGCAAATCTCTGACCAAGAATCACAATCTAAGAGTCGTTTTCTTGCGGCTGTTAGTCACGATTTGATGCAGCCATTAAATGCTGCTCGCTTGTTTGCTTCTTCGCTATCTGAGGTGGCAAAAGAGCAAGAGGAGAAGCAGCTTTCTTCTCATATCGAAAGTGCGTTGGGTGCGGCTGAAGATCTGATTGGCGACCTGCTTGATATCTCGCGATTGGAGTCAGGAAAATTAGAAACCAACATTCACGCGATTGCCGTGCATGATGTGCTGACCAATTTGAATGCCGAATTTAGTGCTTTAGCAACGCAGCAGAAGATCCAATTTCAGATGATCCCATCGTCACTGTTTATTCACTCTGACCCTAAGTTATTAAGACGAGTGATTCAGAACTTTTTAACGAATGCGTTTCGCTATAACCCTGAAGGAAAAGTGGTACTCGGTGCGAGACGAGTTAATGGTCAAGTACGCATTGATGTGTGGGATAACGGAACCGGTATCGATGAAGACAAGCAACAAGAGATCTTCGAAGAGTTTACGCGTGGTAGTCAAGTTCGTGCCGATCAGGGGTTGGGATTAGGGTTGGCGATTTCGAAAGGGATTGCTCATGTGCTTGGTCATCAAATCTCGATGCGTTCATGGCCGGGAGAAGGCAGCGTCTTTTCCATCACCTTAGCGAGAGCAGAGCAGGTGGCTCCGGTTGTACAAGCTTCGACGCCAATGGCGACAAGCGACATCGAGCACCTGAAAATACTGTGTGTCGACAATGAGCGCGAGATTTTAGTCGGCATGGAGAACTTGATTGGTCGTTGGGGCTGTGAGGTTAAGACCGCCGTCGACTTAGTCGAAAGTTTGAAGTGTCTCGATGATGATTGGCAGCCGGATGTGATTTTCTCTGATTATCGCCTCGATAATGGCCGAACGGGTCTCGAAGTGTTGCAACAATGCCGTTTACGTCTTGGGGACTCTTTTGAAGGCGTCATCATCAGTGCTGATAGAACCGATGACATGTTGGCAGCGATAAAGGCCAACAGCTTCAGCTTTATTGCTAAACCTGTGAAGCCGCTAAAACTCAGAGCGGTCTTAAATCGGGTGAGTTAGTTTAATTAACTCTTAGATATTAAAAAGGCCTCAGCTGAGGCCTTTTTCGATCTGTTCGCTCGGTTATGGATGACCGATTTACTTTAACCCGCGATACCGCCTTGAGTGAGTGTAGTTGGGTCAAGCAGTTTGCTGAGCTCTTCTCGGCTAAGATCCGTTTCTCGTTCGGCCACATCAAGAATCGGTAAGCCCTCTTTGTAGGCTTTCTTGGCAATATCAGCCGCTTTTAGATAGCCAATCACAGGGTTAAGTGCGGTCACCAGAATTGGATTCTTTGACAGTGCCAAATCGAGGTTGTCTTGGCGTACCATGAAGGTAGAAATTGCTTTATCAGCCAGTGCGACTGAACTGTTTGCTAACAACTCAATGCTTTCTAATACGTTATGAGCAATAACGGGCAGCATCACATTCAATTGGAAGTTACCCGATTGGCCTGCAATCGTAATGGTGGTGTCATTACCTATTACTTGAGCCGCCGCCATGGCTGCAGCTTCTGGAATTACAGGGTTTACCTTGCCAGGCATGATAGACGAGCCCGGTTGTAGAGCCTGCAACTCAATTTCCCCTAAGCCAGCCAACGGCCCTGAATTCATCCAGCGAAGATCGTTTGAGATCTTCATGATCGCAACTGCTGCAGTTTTGAGCTGACCTGACAGTGCAACGATCGCGTCTTGGCTGCTGAGGTTAAAAAAGAAGTTTTCACTCGAGGTAAAACTGATCTTTGTCGATTGAGACAGGTTACTTGCAAACTTATCGGCAAAGCGTGGGTCGGCATTGATCCCCGTACCAACCGCTGTGCCACCTTGAGCAAGCGCCTTGACTGCTGGCAAGCTGCTTTCTATCGCTTGCTTGGCATGTTCAATCTGAAATTTCCAACCACCAAGCTCTTGAGCAAAGGTAATCGGCATTGCATCCATTAGATGGGTACGGCCAGTTTTGACTACCTCAGCAAGTTCATGCTGTTTTACGGTAAGTGCCGCAGAAAGGTGGGTAAGTGCAGGCAGTAGCTTATTTTCTGCCATCAAAGCGACACTGACTTGAATTGCTGTTGGCACGACATCGTTACTGCTTTGCCCCATGTTTACGTGATCATTCGGGTTCACGTCTCCTTGCAGGCTTCTTGAAGCGAGTGTCGCAATCACTTCGTTAGCATTCATGTT
>NZ_JBFRLX010000193.1:0-27020 GCF_041470165.1 Vibrio sp. 10N.286.46.A8 | reverse complement strand
CGTCGAAACACTGGTGAAGAATAAGAAGATGATTGCTACCGTCATATAGAAGGTAAATGGCATTTTGGTTGAGCCCGCCGCCAGAGCGCTAACACGTACCATGTCTTCAAGGCCAATAATAGAAACCAGCGCGGTAGTTTTTAGTAAAACCAACCAGTTATTACCAAACCCCGGCAATGCGTGACGAATCATTTGCGGTAATAGAATACGACGGAATGCTAAAACAGGGCCCATGCCATAGGCCTTTGCCGCTTCCATCTCACCGCTGTCGACAGCCATTATCGCACCACGGAAGGTTTCTGCCATGTACGCGCCGAAGATGAATCCAATGGTTAAGACGCCAGCAATGAATGGGCTGACATCAATATAATCAGGTAGGTAAGCGGTCCATTCGTGGTTAGGGTCACTTGATGTGAACCACTCATTGAGCCACTCATTGATGGAATACAAACTGTTGTTTAAAAGGATTTGTCCACCAAAGAAAATTAGCATCATCAATACGAGATCGGGTATACCTCGAATAACGGTTGTGTAGAGGGTTGCAATTGCACGAGCCCAGCGATAAGGCGCGAGTTTAGCTAAGGCACCTAGCATACCAAGAACCATAGCTAAAATTAGCGACAGTAAGGCAACTTCGATTGTAAGCACCGCCCCTTTCAGGATCGACGCTTCATATCCTTGTAAATCAAACATAATGAATTCCAACAGAACTGCGAAAAAGTTGGTAAGACAGGGAGAGGTGAGCCTCTCCCTTAAGAAGTGACGCTAGAGATTACTTACCGTATACGTCGTAGTTGAAGTATTTAGCAGCGATATCTTGGTAGATGCCTTTTTCACGTAGTGAAAGGATTGCAGCATCTAATTGCTTAGTCAGATCTTTGTCTTGCTTACGTAGAGCAATACCAAAACCTTCACCGAACCATTTAGGATCAGTTAGTGATGGACCAACAAACTCGTAGTCTTCACCACCCGCTTTGTTTAGTACACCTTCTTCTAGAGCAGATGCATCACCCAGTACAGCAGCAACACGACCGTTAGCTAGATCAAGGTAAGCTTCGTCAAATGAACCGTAACGAACGATTTCTACTGTGTCGCCGTAGTTATCTGTTAGGTACTTGTCGTGAGTTGTTGCACGTTGAACGGCAATTTTTTGACCACTTAGATCATCAAAGTTAAGGCCTGCACCTTTTTTAGCGATGAACTTGTTCGGGATAAGTGCGTATTTACCTGTGAAATCGATCTTTTTCTTGCGCTCTTCCGTGATAGACATTGCCGCAATGATCGCATCATATTTACGAGCAAGCAGAGAAGGAATAATACCATCCCAATCTTGTGCAACGATCTTACACTTCACCTGCATTTCAGTACAAAGCGCGTTAGCCATATCGACATCGAAGCCTTTCAGCGAACCGTCAGCTTCTGTCCAGCTAAATGGAGGGTAAGCACCTTCAATACCGAAACGTACTGTTTTCCATTCTTTTGCTTGAGCTACGCCCGTTGCAGCAGTTGCAGCAAGTGCCGCGACTAATAACCACTTTTTCATATCCCTACTCCTGTGATTTAGGTTTTTATGTTTTGCTAATTTTAATATTGTGTTTGTTGTTACTTATTAACTTACTTGTTGTGTTTCATTGTTAACACTGTCGCCATTTACCTTAGCAACAGCATTTCAATTCTGATTAGTAAATCGATGAGATAAATTGTTGTAATCGCTCAGATTCAGGCTCAGTAAACAGTTTAGCTGGATCGCCCTGTTCTTCCACCAAGCCTTGATGTAAGAACATCACATGATTTGATACGTCACGAGCAAAAGCCATTTCATGTGTTACCACAAGCATGGTTCTTCCTTCTTCTGCTAGATCGCGCATTACACCAAGTACTTCCCCTACTAACTCAGGATCAAGTGCCGATGTTGGTTCATCAAAAAGCATCACTTCAGGATCTACCGCTAATGCTCTTGCAATCGCCGCACGCTGTTGTTGTCCGCCAGATAAATGACCTGGGTAGTAGTCTTTGCGTTCATATAGCCCTACTTTCTTCAGTAGCAGCTCAGCATTTTCAATCGCTTGTGCTTTAGGTACACCTAAGACGTGAACAGGCGCTTCGATAACATTTTCGAGAACGGTCAGATGAGACCACAGGTTGAAACCCTGAAAAACCATTGCTAAGCGAGAACGGATTCGCTGTACTTGTTTTTCATTGGCAGGAACAGAAACACCTTGGCGGTTATTTTTCATTTGAATTAATTCACCATTAACCCAAATCTCGCCAGCAGTAGGTGTCTCTAAAAGGTTGATACATCTAAGGAAAGTACTTTTACCCGACCCTGAAGATCCGATAATCGATACTACATCGCCTTTATGCGCAGAAAGTGAAATTCCCTTTAAAACTTCATTTTGACCAAACGTTTTGTGTAAATCCTTTATGTCCAGCGCTGGTACATCTTTCATGCGCTTTCTCTCCCAAGTTTGTGAAAATGCAAGGTACTCCGACCTTTTCATGCGATACAAACTAGCACCACACGAAACAACATGCAACAAATTATTAACCTAATAATTGAGAATAAATAGCGATTAACTCTGACTTATTATGCAATGAATAGCGTTTTAGTCTCAATTTACTGAATGAAATGTATCAACAAGCTGGAATTGCGACTCTGGCATTGTTTAAATAAAGTTAATCAAAATGAGATTCTCGTAGCTTGATGCCTCACAAGAAAAACACGTTTTGTGAACTTAAAAACGGCGCTTCCAACAAAATTTAATACCCGCAGTAGTACACCAAACTCACTATACGAGAACGTTATTAGAAGGTCGTTGAGTGGTTAAAACTTCATAGGCAACTAAGAGACCAGTTACTAATAGTGAAACCACTCAGTAAGTAAGAGGTATCCGGCTGATGCTATGTAGAGCAAGACATGAAGAAGATAGCTAACGTCAATTTGTGAAAACTAATTACACAATTCATCAACGGTACGTTAATGAATCGCTTCGTTTTGTAGCTTTCTTTCACATAAACTCATAAAGTGATCAAGATCAATCACCCTAAAGGGTAAGCTTGTTAGACTCAGCAGCAAAGAATAAGGCATTAAAAATGCCAAACATTTCTTTTAACTTAGCTGCATAAAGCACATCAAAACCGTGCAACATAATATTAATAAGTTATAACTAAGAAATAACGCAATTACGCGAAATTTTATAATTCAATTTTAGAATTACTAACATAAAAATATGAGGAATCTATGTCAGACGTTGTGAATAATGCGAACTCTGAAGTAGAAGAGAAAAGCTATAAAGAGCTACACCGCCCTGCTTCTGAATTTGAGAGCCGCTCAGATTACTTAGATCACGAACTTCAAATCATGAAGCCTCGTCGTTTTGGCCTAAACCTTCCAGGCCGTGATTTCCGTTTTGAACTTGAAGATCTTGTTCCTGCACTTGCTGGTACCATCGGTATCATCGCGATGTACTCTGCAGTAATGATGTCTTGGGCTGATGGCCTAACTCAAGCTTGGGATCACGTAAACCTAGGTAAAGACTTCGCGATTGAAGTTGCTCGTGTAGAAATGCTGATTCCTGCACTGCTGTTCTGTATCCTTGCTTCTGGTTTCTTCAACCCGAAAGCAAACCTTGCCGGTAACCACGGCCCAATGATTCCTCTTATTGGTACCATCGCTCTCGCTGGTGCTCACCCTCTTGCATTGGCTATCCTTATCGGTGTCTTCGGTCTAATCCTAAGTTTCCTAAAAGGCGGCTCCAAGCTGGTTAACCTGACTTCGGAAGGTACCGCTGGTGGCTTGCTCATTTTCTTAGGCCTAACGGGTACCATGAGCCAAATTAACTCGATTCAAGCATGGGCGGTTGGTCTTCAATCTTCTACTGTTGAAGCGGGTAGCATGGGTTACGTCGGTCTAATCGTTCTTGCTATTACTATTGCTATCTATGCTTTCTTAGCAAAAGTGAACAAGCGTTGGTTAGCTATCCCAGTTTGTGCATTCACAGGCCTTGCTATTGCATTAGCATTGGGCGCTGGTTTCGATATCGTATTCGAAACTGAAATGGGTATCCCAAACCTAAACCCAGTTTACTGGTGGGGTTCGACTTCTGAAGGTTGGATGCTTGGCTTGCCAAACGTTGAACACTTCATCGCTTCTCTACCATTTGCAATCCTAGCGGTAGCGATGTGGTCACCTGACTTCCTAGGTCACCGTATCTTCCAAGAACTAAACTACCCTAAACGTTCTGAAAAAGTTCTGATGGACGTTGATGACACTATGACTATGTGTTCAGTTCGTCAAATGGTGGGTACTGCGGTTGGTGGTGGTAACATCACTTCTTCTTGGGGTACTTACATGATCCCAGCAGCAATCGCGAAACGTCCAATTCCTGGCGGCGCAATCTTGCTTGGTTCTCTATGTATTATTGTTGCGATTCTTGGTTTCCCAATGGACGTTGCAGTATGGCCACCAGTGATGCGTGTTGCGCTACTTGTAGGTGTATCTCTACCTCTACTTGAAGCGGGTATGCAAATGGTTAAGGATTCAAAGGATTCTCAAGCAGCTGGTATCTGTATCTTCGGTTCAGCGGTTGTTAACCCTGTATTAGCATGGGCTCTGACTATGCTTCTTGATAACAACGGTCTAATTGGTGATAAAGAGCGTGCGAAGCGTCTATCATTTGTAGACAAGATTGTAATCCCTGTTGGCGTTTTAGTTATCTGTTTAGTAGCAATGCTTGCAGTTGGTATGCTAGAAAGTCAATATGGCCTAAAAGCTTGGCTATAATGCTCATTACTACACAAAAGTAGTATTGGGATTAAAAAAAAGTTTGGGTGGCAACCCCTGTCACTCAAATTTTTTCAACTTTTTTTGGCATTTATTGATTTAGTTTAAGGTTTGCAGAAATTTTTTAGCGTAGTCTTGAATACATAGAGTAAAGACAACATATAAAAGGTAGTGACAATATATATAACCATATGACGCTCATATGCTCATATATATTGTTATTAATAAGAGTGTACTACCCTTACGAGGGGCGCTGGCTCAACAGTGTTAATGTACGTATTTTTTCTACTAAAAAGGTAGGTATGTCATGGCAGAGCAATTTGCTAAAGCTTGGGAAGATTTTGCTGCAGGTGAGTGGCAAAGCGAAGTAAACGTTCGTGATTTCATTCAAAAGAACTACACGCCATATGAAGGCGACGAGTCTTTCCTAGTTTCTGAGGGTACTGAAGCAACTAACAAGCTTTGGTCTTCGGTAATGGAAGGTATCAAACAGGAAAACGCAACTAAAGCACCTGTAGATTTCGATACTTCTGTTATCTCTACCATTACTGCTCACGATGCAGGTTACATTGAGAAAGATCTTGAGACTATCGTTGGTCTACAAACTGAGAAGCCACTAAAACGTGCAATCATCCCTAACGGTGGTGTACGTATGGTTGAAGGTTCTTGTAAAGCATACGGTGAAACTCTTGACCCAATGGTTTCAAAAATCTACTCAGAATACCGCAAAACACACAATGCTGGCGTTTTCGATATCTACACTCCTGATATCCTAAAATGTCGTAAGTCTGGTGTTCTGACTGGTCTTCCTGATGCTTACGGCCGTGGTCGTATCATTGGTGACTACCGTCGTGTTGCACTTTACGGTATCAACTTCCTAATGAAAGACAAAGCTGCTCAATTCGCTTCTCTACAAGAGCGTTTCGAGAACGGCGAAGATCTTGCTGCTACAATGCAATTGCGTGAAGAGATCTCTGAGCAACATCGTGCTCTAGGTCAAATCAAGCAAATGGCTGAGAAATACGGTTTCGATATCTCTGAGCCAGCTCAAACTGCTCAAGAGGCTATTCAGTGGACTTACTTCGGCTACCTAGCTGCTGTTAAATCTCAAAACGGTGCTGCAATGTCTCTAGGTCGTACTTCGACTTTCCTAGACATCTACATCGAGCGTGATATCGCTGCTGGCAAAATCACAGAAGACCAAGCACAAGAGATGATCGACCACTTCGTAATGAAGCTGCGTATGGTTCGTTTCCTACGTACTCCTGAGTACGATGAGCTATTCTCTGGCGACCCAATCTGGGCTACAGAATCTATGGGTGGTATGGGTGTTGATGGTCGTACGCTAGTAACGCGTTCGAACTTCCGTTTCCTTAACTCTCTATACACTATGGGTCCTTCTCCAGAGCCAAACATCACAGTTCTTTGGTCTGAGCAACTACCTGACGGCTTCAAGCGTTTCTGTGCGAAGGTATCTATCGATACTTCTTCTATCCAGTACGAAAATGATGACCTAATGCGTCCTGACCTTGGTTCTGATGATTACGCAATCGCTTGTTGTGTATCACCAATGATCGTTGGTAAGCAAATGCAGTTCTTCGGCGCTCGTGCTAACCTTGCAAAAACTATGCTTTACGCAATCAACGGCGGCGTTGATGAGAAGCTTAAAATGCAAGTTGGCCCAGTTGGCGACAAGATCACTGACGAAGTACTTAACTACGATGACGTAATGGGTCGCCTAGACACATTCATGGATTGGTTAGCTAAGCAATACGTGACAGCTCTAAACAGCATTCACTTCATGCACGACAAGTACAGCTACGAAGCGTCTCTAATGGCTCTTCATGACCGTGACGTTCGTCGTACTATGGCTTGTGGTATCGCTGGTCTGTCTGTTGCTGCTGACTCACTGTCTGCAATCAAATTCGCGACTGTTAAACCAATCCGCGACGAAGATGGCATTGCAACTGACTTCAAAATCGAAGGCGATTACCCTAAATACGGTAACAACGACTCTCGTGTAGATGACATTGCTTGTGAACTAGTTTCTACGTTCATGAACAAGATCCGTAAGCTTAAGACTTACCGTGATTCAATCCCTACACAGTCAGTTCTTACTATCACGTCTAACGTGGTATACGGTAAGAAAACAGGTAACACTCCAGACGGTCGTCGTGCTGGCGCTCCTTTCGCTCCTGGTGCAAACCCAATGCACGGTCGTGATGAGAAAGGCGCTGTAGCTTCACTAACGTCTGTAGGTAAACTACCGTTTGCTGATGCTCAAGATGGTATCTCTTACACTTTCTCTATCGTGCCAAACGCACTAGGTAAAGAAGAAGATAGCCAACGTGCTAACCTTGCAGGCCTAATGGATGGTTACTTCCACCACGAAGCTGGCATTGAAGGTGGTCAACACCTTAACGTGAACGTTCTTAACCGTGAAACTCTAGAAGACGCAGTTAAGCACCCTGAGAAATACCCTCAGCTAACGATTCGTGTTTCTGGTTACGCTGTACGCTTTAACTCTCTGACTACAGAGCAGCAAGCTGACGTAATCGCACGTACATTTACTGAATCTCTATAAGCTCCCGCTCAATAGACAGTAAAAACTATTAGCCTCGCCAATGTGCGGGGCTTTTTTATATCTACTCTAAATCTCATCGATACCCCCTCCCCTAAGAAAGATTAGATTGGCCACAAAAAGCGCACTCGCATTCACTTTTTTTCTACAAACCGACTCAAACTACGGTACTATTTCTGTTCATCATTTTTGAGTAACCGCTACATGAAATACCTTCGTTATTTACCACTGATTCTCCTCTCTTGTTCATCACTGGCATCTGAACGCTCTACGTTAACTTTTGCGTTAGACAACGATGGTATCTTTGGTGTCGACCAAGACTATACCAACGGTTTATTTCTGGGTTACACATCGTCAAGTATTACGCCATACGCTTGGGTAAAACCATTAAGCCTTTCCTATTGGGGCGCAAGCTCTTTAGATAAGTGGGAAATCACCATTGGTCACAAGATGTACACGCCTTCTGACATTGAATTAGAAAAGCCATCAACCAATGATCGTCCATACGCAGGTTACCTACATACAGAATTCAACTACATCAGCTTGAACCCACAACAAGCCCAGCGTTTTAACATCACGTTTGGTACTACAGGCGAGCGCGCACTTTCCGAAGACGCTCAAAAACTGGTTCACTCAATCACTAAATCAGACGAACCTATGGGTTGGAAGTATCAAGTTGATGATGAGTACGCAGGTAGCCTTGGTTACTTAAGTCATTTCAACCTAATGCGTAATCAAGCGTTAGCGAATACTGACTTCGAGATATCTAACGTATCAGAGATCAACGTGGGTAATTTTAGAAGTGATATTTCTACTGGATTTATGTTCCGTTGGGGTACTGACTTGGGCGGCAACTTTGGTGCAGCCAATATCAGCACAGAGAATCCATTCAAAGCAGGCATGATAGGTGCTTCAAATACTGGTTGGTTTACTTACGCAGGTCTTGAAGGGCGTTACCGATTTAATGACCTGACTGTCGAAGGGGATCGTTCCGGTGTTAATGATTATGCAAAGAAAAATGACCAAGATCCTGCGATCTACGATGTCACTTTAGAGAACATTCAAGCGACAGCTGTACTGGGTGTTGCTTGGTATAACCAATACGTTGGTGCATCTTTCGCACTTACCGCAAAAACACCCGATTACCAAGAAGCAACAAAGTCAGTGTACGGTACTGGTGGCATCACTATGTTTGCTTTCTTCTAGCCATAGAAAAGGCTTTCACCGCCTGCTTTTCAAGTTAAATAAAGGCAATCATCTTCACAGGTGATTGCCTTTATTTTTAAAGACCTAGTTACCATTTGACCCTATTTTATGTACCGTTTTTGTAATAAAATAAACGGTATAAATTCCTATACGAGAATAGCTCATGTCTACAACTGGTCGCATTCACTCATTCGAATCTTGTGGTACTGTCGATGGCCCTGGTATCCGCTTTATTGTGTTTCTTCAAGGCTGCTTAATGCGTTGTATGTACTGCCATAATCGCGATACATGGGATCTTCATGACGGAAAGGAAGTAACGGTCGAAGAGATCATTAACGAAGCAAAATCATACCGTCATTTCATGAAAGCCTCTGGCGGTGGTATCACCTGTTCAGGTGGCGAAGCCATGCTACAACCTGAGTTTGTTCGTGATTTTTTCCGCGCAGCTCAAGCTGAAGGCATCCACACTTGTCTTGATACTAATGGTTATATTCGTAAACACACTGAAGTGGTCGATGAAGTACTCGAAGCCTCTGATCTGGTAATGCTGGATCTTAAACATATGCGAGATGAAATTCACCACGATTTCATTGGTGTATCAAACCGACGTACTCTGGATTTTGCACGCTACCTACACAAAATAGGTAAGAAGACGTGGATTCGTTATGTGATTGTTCCTGGCTACACAGATACACCTGAAGATGCTCACCTTTTAGGTGAATTCATCAAAGACATGGATAATATCGAGAAAGTAGAACTGCTTCCGTATCACAAGCTAGGTGCTCATAAGTGGGAAGCCTTGGGTCACGACTACCCTCTTGAAGGTACAAATCCGCCAAGTAAAGAAAAAATGGACGAGATTGTTGCTATCCTCAGTCAATACCATTCAAACGTAAAATACTAATTTAGACTTACGTTAATAGTGATTTCAAACGCCTCAATTTCGATTGGGGCGTTTTCTTTATTGGTTAAAACAATCCTTTCACTTTTCTTTACAACTTTTGTTTATCAATTCAAAAAATCATATTAAATCCGTGTTGAGATCATGTTTCCACTCTTAGGAATGCTGTTACTCTTACTGCAACAAAATAATATAACATTTAGTTTTTTAGTGAGGTTCCTCCCATGGAAATGACCAATGCTCAGCGTCTAATTCTATCAAATCAATACTACCTAATGTCTCAAATGGATCCTGAGAACTCAGCTAAATACCAGCGTCTACAAACGATTGTAGAACGTGGTTACGAACTCCAAATGCGTGAGCTTAACAAAGAATTTGGTTGTTTAACTGAAGCAGAATGTCGCGAAATTATCGACATTATGGAGATGTACCATGCCATGCAAGAGTCGAATAAAATGCTTGCAGATCAAGAGCGTGCGGAAGTCGACCAACGTCGTCTACAATTCCTAGGTTTCGATATCGCTTCTGAAGCACAAATCGTACATTACGTGCGTTTCCTTGTTGATTCTGAAGGACTTTACCCTCAATTTGACAAAGCAGATCACCACTTCAATAGCCAAATGCCAATGTTAGAAAAGTACCGTCGCATGCTAACAACGTGGCGTAACTGCCCTCGTCAGTACCACCTATGTGCGACAGAGCTATCTCAAATATTTAGTGCTTAGAAGATTAGCTTTAAGTGGGCTTATAAAATTTCAAAAAAGGGTTACTCATCATGAGTAACCCTTTTTTAATATTCATATATGAAGCGATAAGCCAAAGCACCTAGAATACATAAGCGACACCGACGTTAGCGGCCATGTTAATGCCACTTTCAAGTATTGGGCTATTTTCAATATTACCTTCAAGGTTGGTATATCGCACACCGCCGGTTACTCGAACATTTGGCGTCACATGCAGATAACCACCTAAACCGATAAAGTATTGGCCATCCCAGTCAGCGTCAAATTCATCTAAATTGGTTCTCGCCGCTTCCGATGAACTCACTCCGTACAGGTGATTATTCAAACGCTTACTGTTATACGAGTAACCAATAGATGGTGTAATCGCCCAGCCATTACGACGAATTGGTAGGCGCCATGCCGCTTCTGCATAGATGCCATTGTGCCTAAACCCTAAGTCTGAGCCCGTTGTCGCTTCAAACATACCGACCAATGTAATCACTTGATAGCTTACACCTCCCAACACCGACGCTTTACGCTCATCTAACTTCTGGATATCAGCATTATCAGAGTCACTTGGCTTTAATGTTCTTGGATCATAAACCGCTCTAAACACAATATTCTGTGGTGAACCTGCAGGTAGCAAGCGATAACCCGCACTGAATCCACGCATGAAAAAATGCTCACCTTCATAACCAATCATGGGAATCACCGTACGATTTGACGGCGTCTCTTTATAGACAGCAGGAGAATAAGAGGCGGCAACGCCCAGTGACCACTGCGATATTTTTGCATGCGTTGCTGTCGAAGCCAGTAACGCCACACTGATAGCCACTATTTTTAACCCATTATTCTTCACTATATTTACCTATTTATTGAGCAACATTGGATAACGCAGCGCATTATATGGTACTTCATTCCAAAAAATCAATAGAGCTCAGTTATACATCTAATACACATAAATCCAGTGTGAGTATTATTAAGCGACCTAAAATCACAAAACAAACGGTTAGATCCGCTCGAATGTAAAATAATTCGATTCCACACGCCTCAAGTTGCCTATTGCGCTCGCTACGTTTTTCACACGCAAAATTGTAAATAAATACATAATTGTTAAGCAAAATTGTCGAAGCGGGTCTAACCTTAAAATGTAGGGAGAGCCTATTTTTCAATCGCTCGTCAGTTTTGACTGGTTAACAAGGGGAATGTGACTATGAGTATTTTTGACCACTATCAATCACGTTATGAAGCAGCCAAGGAAGAAGAGCTGACATTGCAAGAGTTCTTAGGGCTGTGTAAAGACGATAAAAGTGCTTACGCGAATGCTGCCGAGCGCTTATTACTCGCCATTGGCGAACCGGAGGTCATTGACACTGCTCAAGATCCTCAACTAAGTCGTATTTTCTCGAACCGTGTCATCTCACGCTACAGTGAATTTAAAGATTTCTACGGCATGGAAGACGCGATTGAACAGATTGTGTCTTATCTAAAACATGCAGCGCAAGGTTTAGAAGAACGTAAGCAAATCCTTTATCTACTTGGCCCTGTGGGCGGTGGTAAATCTTCCCTTGCTGAAAAACTCAAAGCACTGATGCAAAAGCTACCAATCTATGTGCTGTCTGCCGATGGTGAGCGAAGCCCAGTGAATGATCACCCCTTCTGTCTATTTGACGTAAACGAAGATGGCGAGCTTTTGAAACAAGAGTACGGAATAGAGAAACGTTACATACGCTCTATCATGTCACCTTGGGCAGCAAAACGCCTCCATGACTTCGGTGGTGATATTTCTAAATTCAAAGTCATCAAACTGCGCCCTTCTATTCTCGACCAAGTTGCGATTGCGAAGACAGAGCCTGGTGATGAGAACAACCAAGATATCTCTTCACTTGTAGGTAAAGTCGATATTCGTAAACTTGAGCACTTTTCTCAAGATGACCCTGATGCCTACAGTTACTCTGGTGCACTGTGTAAAGCAAACCAAGGTGTGATGGAATTCGTAGAGATGTTCAAGGCGCCAATCAAAGTCTTGCACCCACTCCTAACGGCAACACAAGAAGGTAACTTCAACGGTACTGAAGGACTTTCTGCACTGCCATTTGACGGTATGATTCTGGCTCACTCAAACGAATCCGAGTGGCAGACCTTCCGTAACAACAAAAACAACGAAGCCTTTCTCGACCGTGTGTACATTGTAAAAGTCCCTTACTGTCTGCGCGTCTCTGAAGAAGTTAAGATCTATCAAAAACTGCTTGAGCACAGTGAGCTATCCAAAGCCCCTTGTTCGCCAAGCACACTCGATCTGCTATCGCAATTCAGCATCCTATCGAGACTGAAAGAGCCTGAAAACTCTTCTCTGTTCTCAAAAATGCGGGTTTACGATGGTGAGACTCTAAAAGACACCGATCCAAAAGCGAAGAGTTACCAAGAGTACCGAGACTACGCAGGTGTTGACGAAGGCATGTCTGGGCTATCAACGCGTTTCGCCTTTAAGATCCTGTCTCGTGTATTTAACTTCGACCAAGCCGAAGTGGCGGCAAACCCGGTTCACTTGTTCTACGTGATTGAACAACAAATCGAACGTGAACAGTTCCCTCAAGAAACCGCTGAGAAGTATCTAGAGTTCTTGAAAGGATACCTAGTACCGCGTTACGTAGAATTCATTGGTAAAGAAATTCAAACCGCTTACCTAGAGTCTTACTCTGAGTACGGACAGAATATCTTCGACCGCTATGTCACCTACGCGGACTTCTGGATTCAAGACCAAGAGTACCGCGATCCAGAAACAGGACAGCTATTTGACCGTGCTTCTCTGAATGGTGAACTAGAGAAAATCGAGAAAACAGCTGGGATCAGTAACCCTAAAGACTTCCGAAATGAGATTGTGAACTTCGTGCTTCGAGCCAAAGCCAACAATAACGGTCAAAACCCAGTTTGGACGAGCTACGAGAAACTGCGCACTGTAATTGAGAAGAAAATGTTCTCTAACACAGAAGAGCTACTTCCTGTTATTTCGTTCAACGCTAAGACCTCAACGGATGATCAGAAAAAACATGACGACTTCGTTGCTCGTATGATGGAAAAAGGCTATACCGAGAAACAAGTGAGACTGCTATCTGAGTGGTACCTAAGAGTTCGTAAATCCTCATAACCAAACTGTATTGAGCTGCTCAATTGGGCAGCTCGTACAAACCAATAACTTTATACCCTAACGAACGAATAGCTTTAGTAAACTAATAACTCTTATACCCGAATAAAAAGTAGGATCGCAACATCAGCTGAGAGGGAGTTCTTATGGCACAATTTATCGATCGGAGGCTCAATGGCAAGAATAAGAGTGCTGTGAACAGACAGCGTTTCTTACGACGCCATAAAGAGCAAATCAAAGAATCTGTGGCCGATGCAGTCAACCGACGCTCAATCACCAATACTGAAACGGGTGAAGACGTTACTATTCCTCATAAAGACATCAAAGAGCCAAGCTTTCACCAAGGTCAAGGCGGCGTAAGAGAACGCGTTCACCCAGGTAATGACCAATTCATCACGGGCGATAAAATTGAACGTCCTAAAGGTGGCGGTCAAGGTGGTGGCTCAGGCCAGGGTGACGCAAGCCCTGATGGCGAAGGCCAAGATGAATTTACCTTCCAAATATCAAAGGATGAGTATCTAGACATTCTCTTTGAAGATTTAGCTCTGCCTAATCTAGAGAAGAATCAGGTCAACAAAATCACCGAATGGAAAACACACCGCTCTGGTTACCAAAGCGCGGGGATTCCATCTAACATCGCTATCGTTCGTTCACTGCAACAATCTCTGGCTCGTAGAACCGCGATGACAGCAGGTAAAAAGCGCGAGCTCAACCTACTGATGGAGCAACTTGACCAAGTAAAAATGACAGAACCAGCACAACCTTTCGAAGAGAGTCGCTTAAAAGAAGAGATTGCTGAGTTACGTAAAAAGATTGAAAGCGTGCCGTTCATTGACACCTTCGACCTGCGTTTTAAAAATTACGAGAAGCGCCCTATTCCATCTAGCCAAGCCGTTATGTTCTGTCTAATGGATGTATCTGGCTCAATGGATCAAGCCACCAAGGACATCGCAAAACGCTTCTACGTACTGCTTTACTTATTCCTCAATCGCACATACGAAAACGTCGATGTTGTGTTTATTCGTCACCATACTCAGGCTAAAGAAGTCGATGAACATGAGTTCTTCTACTCGCAAGAAACCGGTGGCACCATCGTTTCCAGTGCACTGAAACTAATGAAAGAAATTGTCGCAGACCGCTACCCTGCTAATGAGTGGAACATCTATGCAGCACAAGCCTCTGATGGAGATAACTGGGCTGATGACTCGCCTCGCTGTAAAGAACTGTTGGTCAATACGCTATTGCCGACTTGCCAATATTACTCTTACATCGAGATTACGCGCCGTTCACACCAAACGCTTTGGCACGAGTACGAGAAGCTAGAAGCGAGCTTCGATAACTTCGCCATGAAGAACATTAAAACGGTGGATGATATTTTTCCTGTGTTTAGAGAACTGTTCCAGAAAGAGACAGCGTAAGGGGGCTTGCCATGACAGCGAAATCAAACGTTGCAGAAAAAGACAAAGCGACACAGAAGAGAAACGATAAGATGCTGCCTGATGGTCCAGATTGGACGTTCAACCTCTTAGAGCAATATCACGTAGAAATTAAGCGTGTGGCGCAGCATTATCGTTTGGACACTTACCCGAACCAGATTGAAGTGATTACCTCTGAGCAGATGATGGATGCTTACTCCAGTATTGGTATGCCCATCAATTACAACCACTGGTCTTTTGGTAAGAAGTTCATCCAAACCGAGCAAAACTACAAACACGGCCAAATGGGCTTAGCGTACGAGATCGTGATCAACTCAGATCCGTGTATCGCTTACTTAATGGAAGAGAACACGGTCACGATGCAAGCGTTGGTAATGGCACACGCTTGTTACGGCCATAACTCGTTCTTTAAGGGCAACTACCTATTCCAAACCTGGACCGATGCCAGTTCCATCATCGACTACCTATTATTCGCTAAAAAATACATTACCGATTGTGAAGAAAAATATGGTGTTGCCGAAGTCGAACAACTTCTCGACTCTTGTCATGCCCTCATGAATTACGGCGTAGACAGATACAAACGCCCTGAGAAGATTTCCATAGCTGAAGAGACAGCAAGGCAAGAAGAACGTGAAGCGTATCTGCAATCTCAAGTCAATGAGCTGTGGAGAACTGTGCCTAAAAATCAAGACAAGGAAAAAGAGACCAAAACCCGCTTTCCTAGCGAACCTCAAGAAAACATTCTCTACTTTATCGAGAAGAACGCACCACTACTTGAACCTTGGCAGCGTGAGTGTGTTCGCATCGTTCGCAAGGTGAGCCAATACTTCTACCCTCAAAAGCAAACTCAAGTAATGAACGAAGGCTGGGCAACCTTCTGGCACTACACCATTCTTAACCACCTTTACGACGAAGGTTTGGTGAGTGACAAGTTCATCTTAGAATTCCTACACAGCCACACCAGCGTGGTCGCACAACCCGCCTACAACAGCCCTTATTTCAGCGGGATAAACCCTTATGCGCTTGGCTTTGCGATGTTTAGAGACATCCGACGCATCTGTGAAGAACCCACCGATGAAGACAAAGAGTGGTTCCCTGAGTTAGCCGGAAGTGATTGGTTAGAAGCGGTGCACTTTGCCATGCACAATTTCAAAGATGAAAGCTTTATCAGCCAATACCTTTCACCAAAGATCATTCGAGACTTTAAACTGTTCTCTGTGCTCGACGACGACCGCAAAAACACCATTGAGATAAGTGCTATTCACGATGACCCAGGCTATCGCTTGATTCGTGAAAAGCTTGCGGCGCAATACAACCTAAGTAACCTTGAGCCGAATATTCAGGTGTTTAATGTCGATGTTCGTGGTGATCGCTCGATGACACTGCAGTATGTGCCTCACGGCCGTATACCGCTTGATAAAGGCTACGACGAAGTGATGAAACATCTCTATCGCTTATGGGGCTTTGATGTAATTTTGGAAGAGCTCAAAGATACGGGTCATAGAGAGATTCTGACTACTTGTCCAAAACGTAATGATTATGGAGCCAAGATTTAATATCAATCACAGTAAGTAAGTGCTTGGTATAAAACTCCGCTCCCCCTACAACATAGTGGTCACCCGCTCGGAAGTGGAGCAATAAAAAAGCGCATAAGTCTGATGACTTATGCGCTTTCTTTTTAAGGCTCAAACGTCTTCAATAGACGCAAGGCACTAAACCTAGATACTAGATACTAGATACTAGAGCTAAAACTAAATAAGCTTAAACAATCGGCTTTTGGCCGCGTTCAATCAGCTTCATCAGCACGCTGTCTGCAGATTTACCTGCCACGCCCGCTAGTTTGTCTGACAGCTTTTTCTTCTGTACGTAGTGAATCGCTAGAACCGTTTTATCCTTACATGCCGCTACGACTAAATCATCAGAAGTGCTGATCTCATCCACCAGCCCAAGCTCATGTGCTTGTGTACCAAACCAGTGTTCACCCGTTGCTACTTTTTCAAGATCGAGTGCTGGACGATGGTCACGGATGAAGTCTTTGAATAGGCCATGTGTCTCTTCGAGCTCTTCTTTAAACTTCTCACGTGCTTTATCGCTGTTCTCACCAAACATAGTAAGCGTGCGTTTGTACTCACCCGCCGTTAGCTGTTCGAACTCAATATCATGTTTTTTAAGCAATTTATTGAAGTTTGGCAGCTGAGCAATAACACCAATAGAGCCAACAATAGCAAAAGGTGCAGATACAATTTTGTCCGCGATACATGCCATCATGTAACCACCACTCGCGGCTACTTTGTCTACCGAGATAGTCAGAGGCAGGCCTGCTGCTTTGATACGGTCGAGTTGAGAAGACGCCAAACCATAGCCGTGAACCATGCCACCGCCAGACTCAAGCTTAAGCAATACTTCATCACCTTCACGAGCCACAGCCAACACCGCCGTTACCTCTTCACGTAGCGAAGCCACTTCTTTCGCATCAATGCTGCCGTTAAAATCGAGAACGAATAGATGTGGTTCACGCTTGCTATCAAGCTCACCCTCTTTCGCTGCTTTTTTCACTTCTTTGCCACGTGATTTTACTTTTTCTTTTTCCGCTTTCTTTTCTGCTTTATCACGGGCTTTGATGAAAGCATCATCGTGTAGATGGTGCTCTAATTGTTCAATCGTCTGTTTATGGTGCTCAGATAGGTTCGTGATTTCCAGCTCACCTTTAATCGCGCTTGATTTTCCACCCACCGATTTAGCAATCACTAAAATTGCAATGATGGCGATTACAACGGTCGCAATCTTGGCTAAAAACAAGCCGTAGTCCAACAAAAATTCCAATGTCATATCCCCTAATGTATGAATTAGTGTATTGTAACCATCTTGTCACGATTACCAAGAATTTCTCATCATTCCTGCGGTTATCTGTGTGATTAAACATCAATGGAATGACGAACATAATAAAAGAAAGAAGGATAAGCACAGTGGATTACCCAATCTCTACAGATGCCCTCAAAGATAAAGTAATTTTGGTTACAGGTGCCGGTGCTGGCATTGGTCGCCAAGCCGCGCTAAGTTTCGCTCAACATGGTGCAACTGTTATTCTGTTAGGCCGCAATGTCAAAAACCTTGAATTAATTTACGACGAAATCGAAAGCGCTGGTTACCCACAGCCTGCGATTATCCCATTGGATTTAAAAGGCGCGACAAAACAGAACTACATCGACATGGCTGAAACCATTGAATCACAGTTCGGTCGTTTAGATGGTCTACTGCATAACGCAGGTGTGCTTGGCACGTTAAGTCCATTCGATCAAATCGATGAAGAAACGTTTGATGGCGTCATGCAAATCAACGTTAAAGCTGAATTTCTAATGACTCAAGCGTTACTGCCTGTCATTAAGAAAGCGGAAGCCGGTCGTATCGTATTCACCTCTTCAACAGTTGGTCACTCTGGCCGCGCGTTCTGGGGCACTTACGCGATGTCAAAGTTTGCTACAGAAGGCATGATGCAGATCTTAGCCGATGAGCTTGAAGGTACCGATATCCGTGTTAATGCGATTAATCCAGGCGGCACTCAAACACGCATGCGTGCAAAAGCGTACCCAGGTGAAGATGCGAACAAGTTAAAAACGCCACTCGACATCATCCCGCTGTATCTACACTTAATGAACCCAAGTGTGACAGACATTAATGGCCAATGTATCGATGCTCAACCTAAGTAACTGATATCATTAACCAACAGTAAGAAGCCGCTTCCATAGCGGCTTTTTTTGTATCTAAATCAACCATCTAATATTTAGTTCCCCTGATTTTCGTCATTTTTCTTTGCATCTTTTTCATTGTTAAATATACTGTATAAATATACAGGTATTTGATTATGCATGAACTAATAAAAAACTTACAAGACCGCCAGCTAATCTGGAAAGGGTTACAATCAACAACGCAAGGCAGCACCACTTCGACAGGCTATCCTCAATTGGATAAACAGCTTGACGGCGGCTTCCCGACGCACGGCGTTATTGAGGTTGAAACACAACAAGGGATCGGCGAACTTCGTCTACTCACTCCTTATTTAGCTCAACAAAAATCGCAGAAGTTGGCCATTTTCATCAACCCTCCAGGGAAGATCTGTGCCGAGTTTTTTAGCAACCAAGGCATTGAATTAGAGAACATTCTCGTTATTCAGCCTCAACGAGATCTCGATGCGTTATGGGCCGCAGAGCAGTGTCTCAAGAGTGGTGCCTGTCATTCTGTTTTGCTATGGGGAGCGGAGCTAGAAATTCACCAAACCAAGCGCCTGCAAGCGGCAAGCGAAACGGGCAAGTGTCTGCAAGTTCATTTTAAAACCACCAGCCATAATCAGTTATCCCTACCCGTTTCTTTAAGCATGAAGCTGTCTTCTCACATCCAAGGGTTAAAGGTTGAAGTCACGAAAAGAAAAGGCAGTTGGTCGTATGGCAGCTTTATTCTAGACATGACACACAACTGGCCGTTACTCACAGAGAAAGTCATTCATGAAGACAATTTAGATCGTGCTTTGTCAGGTAACACTGTGCTGGCTTTTCCTATTGCGAAGCAAGGCTAACGTATGCTGTGGTTGTATCTGCATTTCTCATCCCTACAATTGGATACCTTGTTTAACTCTAATGAATTGGGTTCGAGCGAAGACTCACGCGAACAACCCATTATCATCGTGGATGAAAAAGATCACCGAGTACTGCAAGCAAACCCAGCTGCGTTGCAATCGGGAATTTCACTTGGTATGGGCTTAGGATCTGCGGCGGCGCTGTGTCACAACTTACACGTCCACCCTTACAGTATTGAACTGGAGAAAAGTAAGCTCAAAGAGATCGCTCAATGGGCGTATTTGGTCACTTCCGACATGGCGTTATTGCCACCTAATGGTTTGTTGATTAAAGCCTCTAACATGCTGTCACTTTACGACGGACTAGATAACTACTGGCATGAGCTCAAAAGCCACTTGGAGACGCTCAATATCCAGTTCAGCTTCGCTACGGGTTATTCGCCGCTTGCTGCGATCCTTTTGGGTAAGCAAGCGATCAATCAAGCAACAAACAATATTGAGCAGATGAAAACTTGGGTCAATCAACAAGCATTGAGTTCCAGTGAGCTACCGACCAAGCAAGTGGAACGCCTGAACCGTGTCGGTATCAATACCGTTGAAGACTTATTAAAGCTGCCTTTGCAAGAGGTCGCGCGTCGCTTTGATATCGACCTAGTGAATTATGTCGGTCGCCTTAATGGGCAGTTCAAGCACCCAATTGATTTCTATCACCCACCAGAGAATTTCCAGCAATATTTGGAGCTGTTGTTTGATATTGAAAACATCCTATTTATCGAAAAGCCGTTGCTGAAATTACTGAATCAACTCGAGTGTTTTTTGAAGCTGCGCGACCGAGTGGCTTTCGAGTTAACGCTGACTTTGCACCTAAGAGATAAAGACGACCATCATGTCTCTTTTTATTCCGCGCAGGGCGATTACCTTGCAAGTAAATGGGCGAACCTTACCCATCTGACCTTAGAGTCACTCAAGATCACAGCCCCCGTACAGGGGCTGACTCTCTCTTTGATTCGTCATGGAGAACCGCAAGTCGCCTACCATGATCTTTTCGATGGCAATACCGGAACACTTGCCGCGTTAGATTTGCTCTCATTACTGCAAGCTAAGTTAGGGCAAGCCTGTATTCAAACACCGAAAATACAACATGACCCAAGGCCAGAGAAGGCCAACCAATATTCACTACCGACACTGGGAAATACGGTAAAAAAGGGACAAACTTCCCAAGAGGTCACGCAACAAACTGCGACAACTCCCAACATCAGCCAACAACGACTCCGACCGAGTATTCTACTGCCCGAGCCCGAAGCCTTAACCGAGAGCGTCACTTTATCTCAAGGCCCTGAGCGCATTGTTTCTGGATGGTGGGATGGCGAGAAAATCATTCGTGACTACTTTATTGCTCACAGTGAAAACGGTCGATGGTTATGGGTATTTAGAACACCAGATAAACAGTGGTTCTTACACGGCTTATTCAGCTAACCAACACTTATTTAGCTAACCAACAAAAGTTGAATCGCCAACCCGCACCATTTACTCAATTTAAACGCCCTTTTCAATCATGTTCACTCGCAATGGTTAAGTGAGATTACGTTATGTCTCAGCAATACTCAGAGCTTTTCTGTCAAAGTAATTACTCCTTCCTTGAAGGAGCTTCGCACGCGGAAGAGTTGGTTTTACAGGCCGACTTCTTACGCTACAAAGCACTCGCAGTTACTGATGAGTGCTCAGTCGCGGGCATCGTTAAGGTTCACTCTGCGATAAAGCAACATAAACTGTCGCTCAAGCAAATTGTCGGGAGCATGTTTTGGTTAAATGAAGAGTGCCAAGTTGTCTTGTTATGTCCGAATAGACAAGCCTACGCCGAGCTGTGTCGTATTATTACCAATGCGAGACGTCGTAGTAGCAAAGGACATTATCAGCTCTCTGAGTGGGATATCATGTCGGCTAAACACTGCTTCATTCTTTGGTTTCCTCAACAGAAAAATGAAGACGCGCACTGGGGGCAATGGCTCTCCCAGCACCATTCAGGTCGGCTTTGGATCGGCTTACAACGACACCTAAAGCAAACCGACCAGCAATACACAGATTACTGCGTTGAGCTGTCACAACATCACCAACTGCCGATTACAGCTTGTGGTGGCGTGCTGATGCACAACGCGAACCGCTTACCCTTACAGCACTCACTCACTGCAATAAAGTACCAACAGCCCATTACCGAAGTGGGCAATCACTTACTCGCTAATGCCGAGCGCTGTTTACGGAGTATCAATAAGCTCTCTCATATATTCAAAACTGAGTGGCTAGAAGAGAGCAATCGTATCGCTGAGCTGTGTGAATTTGATTTAGATAGCTTGCGATACGAATACCCCAGTGAACTGATTCCTCAAGGTGAGACACCCATGAGCTATCTACGCATGTTAGTCGAAAAGGGGAAACGAACTCGCTTCCCGCAAGGCGTGCCTAACGACATTCAACAAATCATAGAGAAAGAATTGGGGCTAATTGACGAGCTTGACTACCCTTTCTTTTTTCTCACAATCCACGACATCGTCATGTTTGCCAAAAGCCAAGGGATTCTTTACCAAGGTCGAGGTTCAGCGGCCAATTCCGTGGTCTGTTACTGCCTAGAGATCACCTCTGTCGACCCAAGACAAATCTCAGTGCTATTTGAACGCTTCATCAGTAAAGAGCGCGATGAGCCGCCCGATATTGATGTCGATTTTGAGCACGAGCGCCGTGAAGAAGTCATCCAATACATCTACAAAAAATACGGTAGAGAACGCGCAGCACTTGCCGCAACTGTCATTTCATACCGCTTCAAAAGTGCGGTAAGAGATGTCGGTAAAGCATTGGGGCTACAAGAAACTCAGCTCGACTACTTCATTAAGAACACCAATCGCAGGGACAAAAGCTTAGGTTGGCAGGCTCAGCTCACTCAATTGGGGCTACAGCCTGATTCTTTGAAGGGACAGCAGTTTATCCATTTGGTTAATGAGATCATCGGCTTTCCACGTCACCTGTCTCAGCATGTTGGCGGCTTCGTGATCTCTTCTGGGCCTTTGTATGAATTGGTTCCCGTCGAAAATGCGGCTATGCACGATCGAACCATAATTCAATGGGATAAGGATGATCTTGAAACATTGGGGCTGCTGAAAGTTGATGTGCTCGCGCTTGGTATGCTTTCTGCGATTCGTAAGTGCTTCGACCTTATCAAACACTTCCATGGACGTTCTCTGTCTATCGCAGAGATCACTCGCCTTAAGGACGATCCTCAGGTTTACGGCATGATTCAGCGAGCAGACACCGCCGGGATATTCCAAATTGAGTCACGCGCGCAAATGAGCATGCTGCCAAGGCTCAAACCGAAGACTTATTACGACTTGGTGATTCAAATCGCTATCGTTCGTCCTGGGCCTATTCAGGGCGATATGGTTCACCCATTTTTGAAGCGTCGAGATGGTATTGAGCCAATCAGTTATCCATCGAAGGATGTTGAATCGGTACTGTCACGCACCTTGGGGGTGCCAATATTTCAAGAACAAGTGATTAAGCTCGCGATGGTTGCCGCAGGATTCACAGGTGGAGAGGCGGATCAGCTCAGACGCGCCATGGCGGCTTGGAAGAAAAATGGCAACGTCTTTAAGTTTAAAAATAAGCTCATCGAAGGAATGCAAAAACGCGGCTATGAGACAGAGTTTGCTGAGCAGATCTTTAAACAGATATGCGGCTTTGGCGAATACGGTTTTCCAGAAAGCCATTCTGCTTCGTTTGCGGTGCTAGCCTATTGCTCAGCTTGGTTGAAATGCTACTACCCAGAATGCTTCTATGCTTCCTTGCTCAATAGCCAACCTATGGGGTTTTATAGCCCATCACAGTTGGTACAAGACGCACAACGACACAATGTGGTAGTTCTTCCGGTATGTGTGAACGCCTCACAAGACAACCACACTGTCATCGCTCATCAGAATGGTTTAGCGATTCGCTTAGGGCTGCGACAAATCAAAGGATTCAGCGAACATGGGATTCAAAGCGTGCTCGCCAATCGTCCACAATCCGGTTATCGCCACCCTAGCCAGGTGAAACAGTTATCGATGAATAAGAAAGATATCGAGCTACTGGCATCGGCCAATGCGCTACATAACGTATCGGGAGACCGCTTCCAGACTCGCTGGACAATCATGGACTCCGCTTCTGATTTACCTCTGTTTAGCCAAGTCTATGACGATGTTGGGGATGGACATGACGAACATGCACTGCACAAACCCAATGAGATGCAAGATCTACTCGAAGACTTCACCAGTGTCGGAATTTCATTGAACAAACACCCAATCACTTTGCTAGAAGAAGCGGGACGATTAGGTCGATTCACACACATGAAGGATTTAATACAGCAAAGACACAAATCTATGGTCACGGTTGTTGGATTAGTCACAGGAAAACAAGCTCCCGGAACCGCGGCAGGTGTTACCTTTGTTACATTAGAAGATAACACGGGCAATATTAATGTCGTGGTATGGGGAGCAACCGCGCGCTCTCAACAGCAAGCTTATCTGACAGCCAAAGCGTTAAAAGTACAAGGAATATTAGAAAAGGAAGGCGAAGTTGTGCATGTTATAGCGGGTAAACTCATCGATATTACCGATGACATTATTGGTTTGAACACCAAATCCCGAGATTTTCATTAACGAATCAAGTTGCCCTCCAAGAAACGCTAGAAACGAAAAAGGGAAGCATCCGCTTCCCTTAAATTCAAGTTGTTGAGTTATACCTCAACGTCCGCTTCCGTACGTCTTTTCTTAAATTCCCTATACAGTAATAAGCTCAAAGTCATGACGACTTTAGACGTTAACCATATCATTCAGAGGAACTACCTTAGATTGTGCATGAAAAGTTACGTTAGTAGTTGAGCATATTTTGTTAAAAAACATGCTGTATCAAATACTAGCAAACGTTTTCGCCAAGGTCATTCGAAACAAACCGTACAGCTGCATTAATTACAAAATCTGACGCATTCGCTCTTGAGTTACTTCAACTAAGAGGTCTGGTTGGAATTTAGAAATAAAGCGATTACACCCTACTTTCTCAACCATGGCTTCATTGAAACTACCACTTAATGAAGTATTTAGCGTAATAAACAAGTCATGCATTCGAGGATCAGTTCGAACTTCATGAGTCAGTTTGTAGCCATCCATTTCTGGCATTTCGGCATCGGTGATCATCAACAGTATTTCTTGATTGATGTCTTTGCCTTCATCACACCACTTCTTAAGTAAAGTCAGTGCTTCTAAGCCGTCACAACATTCGATAATGTTCAAACCAAGTTGCGACAAGGTGCCTTTGATCTGGTTGCGTGCTGTTGAAGAGTCATCCACGATAAGCACATTACGGCCAACCATTTCATTCGCTAACTGCTGATCTAGAACACCGTCAGAAATCGACACATCGTAGTCGATGATCTCCGCTAACACCTTTTCAACATCGATGATCTCAACGATTTTGTGCTGCTCTTCTTCTTGGATATGCGTGATAGCAGTTAAATAGTTTGCTCGACCCGTAGTCTTTGGTGGCGGTTGGATTTCTGTCCATGTCGTATTCACGATATTGCGAACTTGTCCAACCAAGAAGCCTTGTACGGTTCGGTTGTATTCGGTAATGATCAAGTTGTTTTCTTGAGTCTCATCACGTGATGGTGGGAAACCAATCGCACTGCGTAAGTCAATCACAGGTACAGATTCACCACGTAAAGAAGCAACACCCGTAATATGATGGTGAGAGCCTGGCAAGCGAGTGAGTACAGGCACTTTTAAGACTTCTTTCACTTTAAATACGTTAATCGCAAATAGTTGGCGACTATTTAAGCTAAATAACAAGAGTTCCAGACGGTTTTCACCGACGAGTTTAGTTCTCTGATCAACAGAATTTAAAACGCCAGACATACAACACCTTAGTGACAAATAATAACTGTGGCTACAATAGCCTAATTCGATAGGTTAAAGCAAAGCGCAAATACACAGATGCTTAAACTAAGTACAACAAATGCTGTTATACATAGTTTAAGTGCATGGAAAGGGTTCAAGGAAGGCTAAAAACGATAAAAAAAGGGTTAGCCTTCAATCACTTTCATTAACAATTGGCCGTCATATAAAGCTTGTTTAACAAGCGCAGCACCTGGCATGGTTGCTTGTTTATAGAATCGAGATTCCACCAGCTCTAAATCTTGATGGTAAACCGATAAACTCTGCTCTTCGATACACTTTTGAATCGCAGGATACAACACGCTTTTAGCCTGATTGATAACACCACCTATCAAGATTTTCTCAGGATTGAAAAGGTTGATCACAATCGCTATCGCGGCACCTAAGTAACGACCTAACTGTTCAATCACTTCAACAGCCAGTGGATCACCATCAGCAGCAGCAGCGCAGATCTGTTCAATTGTGACATCTTCAAACGCCGTTAGTGATGATGCCTCGCCATTAGCCAGTCTTTCTTTGACTTGCTCACGGAGAGCCTGTGAACTAGCAACCGTTTCTAAACAGCCATGATTACCACAATGACAAAGCTTGCCTTGTTTATCGATCTGAATATGACCCAGCTCACCAATGTTACCGTGGCGACCTTGCAATACTCGACCGTCGAGAATGATCCCAGCGCCTACACCGTGGTGAATCGAGATAAGAACGGAATTATCGTTATCTTGAGAGTGACCAAACAGCTTCTCTGCTAATGCCCACGCTCGGGTATCATTGGCAATAAAGACAGGTAGACCTGTTTCTTTGTAGATCTCAGGACCCAACGCTAAGTTTTTAACGTTGTAGTGTGGCATCTGCAACACAATCCCCTGCTCAGAATTCACAAGCCCCGGTAGCGTAACCGCAATACTTGTTACCCTATCGAGTTGCTCGGCATAAGTTTGGAAAAACTCATCAATTTCATGCAGAAGACGCGCAAGTACATCGTCTTGGTCACGTTCATGAATATCAATCTTAGTATCGATAAGTACATCGCCGCCCAATTCATGGAGCGCGATCGTTAAGTATCCGCGACCAAGACGCATCGACAGAAACTGCCAACCTTCGTTATTGGTTTGCAGACCGACAGCAGGACGCCCACGAGTCGTGGCTTCTTGAACCGTCGTTTCGTGAATAAGGTGAGCTTCAATGAGTTCACGGGTAATTTTAGTAATACTCGCCGGGGCCAACTCACTTTGCTTGGACAGATCGATACGAGAAATAGGACCTTTAAGGTCAATTAGTTTATATACACGACCAGCATTGACCTGTTTGATATGATCAATATGGCCCGGTTGAGCCATGTACATTTTACGCTCCAGAAATCATCAACGCGGTAATTTTTTTACTTTGCGAAGTAATTGTGAAGTCACTTGGTATATCGCCGTGACCCGTATCACGTATATACATGAATCTTTGTGTATCTAGTCAAATAGTTCGAGAAAAATTAGTACCTACATCGATAAATTGAGACTTAATTTTCTCAATGAAACATCGTTATTGAGCCCTGAATTCAATAATTAGATACAAATAAAGAAATATCCTCCTAGCTCCCAATAAATAATCAATTAATGCATATACTTAATTAAGGCGCGTTGACCTTTCGTGGTTAAACTTTGTTCGAGATAAAAGCGTTTTAATCGCGGCGAGGGAGAAGTAGCCTAGTCA
>NZ_JBFRLX010000192.1:0-18860 GCF_041470165.1 Vibrio sp. 10N.286.46.A8 | reverse complement strand
TTTTCACCCATTTCAACCATTAAGTATTGGCCCGCTTTAAAAGCGACCGGTGTTTCTGGGTGAAGTAGGATTTGGTAAGTGTTACAAGCCAAAGGCTCGATTGATTTCACTTTACATTTAATAGTCATGTTCTTCCTCTCACTAACCCTTAATCGGCAAAGGTTAGAACTAAATTACTTTCTGCAAATGCTTGGCAAGCAAAAATCCAACCTTGTAGCTGCTCTTTCTCTGTGAGCATGGGTTCAAGGTGGTAACTCACTTGGCCTTCTAATTTTTTGCACATACACATAGCGCATGCACCAACTTGGCAACGGTTTGGAAAATTGATATTGCTGTTGAGCGCAGCATCCAAAACCGTTTGCCCTTTTTCTACGGTAAAACTGATATTTTCTTGGTATAAGACTACTTGGAAGCTCATGAGATTCCTAGTTGTTCCCAGATGCTATCAATTTTTTTAACGACGTCTGGGTTCTTAGTGATTGGAACACCCCACTCACGCAGGCACTCACCTTCAAACTTGTTCGTCGCATCTAGACCCATTTTTGAGTGTCCAGTTTGGTTTTTCAGGAAGAACGTATCTCTTGCCGGATCCATTCTTGTAGTCACCGCCCAGATAATGTCGTTCCAGTCACTGACGTTAACGTCACTATCACACACGATGACAAACTTGTTCTCATCGAACTGAGACCAAACCGCTTCAACGATTTTCTTACCATTACCTGCAGCTTGCTTCTCGATAGACACAACGACCATGCACGCATTGTCATTCTGTAAGTGAATATCAATAATTTCAGAGAAGGTTTCAGTTAACTCAGCTAGGCAACCTTCAATATGCTGACGATCTATAGGTAAAGATTTAGCATCAGGTGATAATGCCAGTTCCGCATCCCACTTCTTAGTAATGTCTAAACCCATTTTTGAGCCTAAACCTACCACTGGCGATGCAAAGTCTAGTGAATCGATAGGTGTATTCTCTATCATCAAGCTATCACGAGACGGATCCATGTGTTCACACATGGCAGCGGTCACTTGAAACCAATCACGTGCGTTAACATCCTCATCGCATACCAAGACAAATTTTGTGTACATGAATTGGCGTAGGAAAGACCATACACCCATCATCACTCGCTTAGCGTGACCTGGGTATTGCTTCTTCATGGTCACGACCGCCATTCGGTACGAACAACCTTCAGGTGGCAAGTAGAAGTCTTCTATCTCTGGGAATTGCTTTTGAAGAATAGGAACAAACACTTCATTTAACGCAACACCTAATACCGCGGGCTCATCAGGTGGACGGCCAGTATAGGTACTGTGATAGATCGGATTCTCTCGCATGGTTACATGAGTAATAGTAAACACATGATGCTTTTCTTTCTCGTTGTAGTAACCAGTATGGTCTCCGTATGGCCCTTCGTCTGCGAACTCATTCGGGTCGATGTAACCTTCCATTACGATTTCAGCACTCGCTGGCACTTCTAAGTCGTTGCTGATTGATTTAACGACCTCAGTTTTGCTACCACGTAGTAAGCCAGCAAACGCGTATTCCGATAAGGTATCAGGAACTGGCGTAACGGCACCAAGAATGGTGGCAGGATCGGCACCAAACGCTACCGATACAGGGAATGGCTTGCCTGGGTTAGTTTCCATCCAATCACGTAGATCAAGCGCTCCACCGCGGTGGGCTAACCAACGCATGATGATTTTATTCTTACCGATCTTCTGTTGACGATAGATGCCTAAGTTTTGGCGTTTCTTGTTCGGGCCACGAGTAACCGTTAAGCCCCATGTTAGCAATGGCGCAACATCGTCTGCCCAACAGCTCATCACGGGGATTTTATCTAGGTCGACGTCATCACCCTGCCATACGATTTGTTGACAGGCAGCCTTACGAACACGCTTAGCTGGCATGTTTAAGACCTGCTTAAACACAGGCAGCTTATCGATAGCGTCTTTAAAGCCTTTTGGTGGCTCAGGTTCTTTTAAGTAAGCAAGCAGCTTGCCTACTTCGCGTAACTCTTTAACCTCTTGACGCCCCATACCAATGGCTACGCGATCAGGCGTACCGAATAGATTGGTCAAAACAGGCATGTCATAACCTACGGGGTTTTCAAATAAAAGAGCCGGGCCACCAGCACGTAGAGTACGGTCGCTAATCTCGGTCATTTCATAGTCTGGGTCGACGGGGTGAGGAATGCGTTTCAACTGACCAATGCTTTCAAGATGGTCGACAAAATCACGTAAATCTTTAAAACTCATAGGGCTTCTACATGCTGATTATTCTGCGCTCAGTATATCAAAAAGGGTGACGCTGAGATCCCCCTTTTTAGTGTGGTTATTGAGAGGCAAAATCCACTTTACGGTAATGCTTGCTCGATCAAAGAGCTCTTCACCTGAGGGTTATCATTCACAAGATCTTGCAACCAGCGCGTGTGACCTTGTTTGGCTAATTCACGGGCGACTAATGGCGCTTCATCGGCAATCGCCATCCTAGAGACAAGGAACTGCTTCACCTCTTCTGATAGCGGGTTCACCTTGGTAAGCAAAGTAATCGCTTCATCTTTCAAACGAGGATTCTTAGTCGCTGCCATTACCTGTTCCAACGCGAACGTTTGTTTAGTTTTAGCAAGTCGCTCTAACTCTGCTTGGCTATGATAATCGGCCTTCATTCGCCATAGAATCTTATAGACCTCAGGGTCTTCGCTCACTTGCGCTAATCGAACTACCACCTCGGTAGAGGGTAACCAGCTAACAATAGAAGATGCGGTGAGTTGCCTAGTCAGATAGTCGACCGCTTCAGGAGACAAACTGTCTAGCTCTCGAATTAGTAGCGCTTCTCGTGTTTGAACTTGATACTCAGGCCCTGACAACCACTCATTAAGGTTAAGTGTCTGCTTTTCTGCATCCAGTACAAACACCAGTGTCTTCTGGTCTTGGTGCCATTGCTTGATCAGTCGATTAGCAATCGAAGGGTAATTAAAAGCAGGTACCGTAAACTCGTAGCCATCCCCACGCTCTAATACTTGGTAGGTCGGCGTGATAGCGAGTTGCTGTTCTATGAAAATAGACATCTTAGGGGTGAGAACGATCTCTTGCTGTTCGATCTTCTTCAAGAGCCGGTAACGAGCCACCTCTTGCTGGGGAAATGTCAGACGCTCAAGCGAAAAGCGTAGCGAATTGACTTCGTCACGCACGACAAGCTCGAGTAATTCAGCAGTTTTCAGTTTTACTTGATCATTCTCAAGCCAAGACTCTACTGTAAGTGGAGACATCTCGGTGGCATAACTCATACCAACCGGTGAAAGTAACAGTGAAGTAGACAGGAGTAATGATGACAACAGTCCATGTTGCATTTTAACTTCCTCGTAACACTTTTGGCCATTCTGCAAGCTGTCGCTACAAAATGCAAATAAAAAGCGCCACCCGAAGGCAGCGCTTTTTAATAACTATAAGCTAATCAATACTACTGACGACGCATTGCGTCAAAGAACTCATCGTTCGTTTTAGTCATTGCTAGCTTGTCGATAAGGAATTCCATCGCATCGATTTCGCCCATTGGGTGAACAATCTTACGCAGAATCCACATCTTCTGTAGTTCATCGTTCTTGGTAAGAAGCTCTTCACGACGAGTACCAGATCGGTTGAAATCAATCGCTGGGAATACGCGTTTTTCAGCAATCTTACGGTTAAGGTGCAGTTCCATGTTACCTGTACCTTTGAATTCTTCGTAGATAACTTCATCCATCTTAGAACCAGTATCAACCAGTGCTGTTGCGATGATAGTTAAGCTACCGCCTTCTTCTACGTTACGTGCCGCACCGAAGAAACGCTTTGGACGATGTAGAGCATTCGCATCAACACCACCAGTAAGAACTTTACCTGATGAAGGAATCACAGTGTTGTAAGCACGAGCTAGACGAGTAATTGAATCCAGTAGGATAACCACGTCTTTCTTGTGTTCAACAAGACGCTTCGCCTTCTCGATTACCATTTCTGCTACTTGTACGTGGCGAGATGCTGGTTCATCAAACGTCGATGCGATTACTTCGCCTTTAACTAGGCGCTGCATTTCTGTTACTTCTTCTGGACGCTCATCGATAAGTAGAACCATTAGTTCACACTCAGGATGGTTACGGGCAATGCTTTGAGCAATATTTTGCAGAAGCATTGTCTTACCCGCTTTTGGCGGAGCAACAATCAGACCACGCTGACCTTTACCGATTGGAGAAGCAAGGTCAAGAATACGAGCTGTGATATCTTCAGTTGCACCATTACCCGCTTCCATCACCATACGTTCGTTGGCGTGAAGAGGAGTAAGGTTTTCGAAAAGAATCTTGTTACGAGCGTTATCTGGTTTATCGTAGTTAACCGTATTTACTTTAAGCAGAGCAAAGTAACGTTCGCCATCTTTAGGTGGACGGATTTTACCGCCAATAGAGTCACCTGTACGAAGGTTAAAACGACGAATCTGGCTCGGTGATACATAAATATCATCAGGACCAGCAAGGTATGAGCTGTCTGCGCTACGTAGGAAGCCAAAACCGTCTTGAAGAATTTCTAGAACACCATCACCAAAGATGTCCTCACCACTTTTTGCGTGTGCTTTAAGGATGGAGAAGATAATGTCTTGTTTTCTTAAGCGAGCTTGATTTTCAAGACCTAGGCTTTCGCTAAGTTTAACAAGTTCAGACACAGGTCTGTTCTTCAGTTCAGTAAGATTCATAGTGGTGGAAGTTTGTTTAGTCAAAATAGGGTCTGTTTTCTTAAGTTAAGAAGGATTTGGTCACAGGCTCGACCAAGAAGAGAATTTGTTCAATTAACGTGCGATAAATTAGCACTAAAACTAAGACTAGTCCATAGCTTAGAAAAAACAAAACCGCGCATTTGTTAACTGCGCGGTTTCTTTTCAAATACTCACCTGATTATAGGTTAGCGTCTAGGAACTCTTTAAGTTGAGTTTTAGACAATGCACCAACTTTAGTTGCTGCTACGCCACCGTCTTTGAAAAGAAGTAGCGTTGGAATACCGCGAATACCGAATTTTGGTGGAGTACCAGCATTTTGGTCGATATTTAATTTACCGATTGTGAGCTGACCTTCGTACTCGTTTGCGATTTCATCAAGAATCGGCGCAATCATTTTACATGGACCACACCATTCTGCCCAAAAATCAACAAGAACAGGGCCTGCAGCGTTGATTACATCGTTATCAAAACCGTCATCAGTTAGCTGCAAAATCTTATCACTCATCTTCCACTCCAATGTATTTTTTAGAACTGGTTGGATGATAACCAGTAAATAGATGCCCTATTGGAATGTATTTACTTTCGTATTGCAAGCTTAAGCTGATATTCTATAGCAATGAAAAAGACGCATATCACAGAGCAAAAGTTCGCCGACTTGGATTTACTTCCGCAAGTCATTGAAGGATTGGAGAAAAAAGGGTTCGACTATTGTACCCCTATCCAAGCCTTGGCGCTCCCGGTACTGCTCACCGGCCAAGACATTGCAGGCCAGGCCCAAACGGGTACTGGTAAAACGCTTGCGTTTCTTACTGCTACTTTTAATCACCTGCTAAAAACACCTGAGCATGAAGGCCGTAAGCCTAACCAGCCACGTGCGATTATTATGGCACCAACGCGTGAACTCGCGATTCAGATCTACAATGATGCTGACTCTCTGGTTGCAAGCACAGGTATCAAGGCAGCATTAGCTTACGGTGGCGAAAGCTACGATAAGCAACTAGGTAAGATCGAAGAAGGCGCTGATATCTTAATTGGTACGACTGGCCGCATCATCGATTTCTACAAGCAAAAGGTATTTAACCTTAACCACATTCAAGCAGTTGTTCTTGACGAAGCTGATCGCATGTTCGATCTTGGTTTCATCAAAGACATCCGCTTCTTGTTCCGTCGTATGCCTGAGCCAAAAGATCGTCTGAACATGCTGTTCTCTGCGACGCTGTCTTACCGCGTACAAGAACTTGCATTCGAACACATGCACAACCCAGAGCATGTCGTTGTTGAACCTGAGCGTAAGACTGGTCACCGTATTCAAGAAGAGCTGTTCTACCCTTCTAACGAACATAAGATGGCTCTTCTACAAACATTAATCGAAGAAGAGTGGCCAGATCGCGCAATCATCTTCGCTAACACTAAGCACAAGTGTGAATCAGTTTGGGGCCACTTGGCTGCCGATGGTCACCGTGTTGGCCTACTAACCGGCGATGTTCCTCAGAAGAAACGTGAAAAGATTCTTGAGCAATTCACTAAAGGTGATGTTGACCTGCTTGTCGCAACGGATGTTGCAGCACGTGGCCTACACATCCCTCAAGTAACACACGTATTCAACTTTGACCTACCTGACGATTGTGAAGATTACGTTCACCGTATCGGCCGTACAGGTCGTGCTGGTGAAAGCGGTCACTCGATCAGCTTTGCTTGTGAAGATTACGCAATCAACTTGCCACCAATCGAAGAATACATTGAGCACGCTATCCCAATGTCTGACTACGATGCTTCTGCACTACTGGAAGATCTGCCAGCACCGATGCGCTTACGTACACGTAACCCGCAACAACGTCGCTCAAACAACAATGGCCCACGCAACGGTAACCGTAAACCAAACCAGAACCGTCGCCCACGCCAACCGCGTCATAACAAGGAAGCTTAGTCGCTTATGAGTCAAACAGTGTCACCACCGCTTTATGCTGCAATCGACCTCGGGTCGAACAGTTTTCATATGCTCGTTGTGCGTCATATCGATGGCAGCGTACAAACCATGGCTAAAATTAAGCGCAAAGTTCGTTTAGCTGCAGGCTTAGATGAAAATAATGCGCTTAGTACTGAAGCCATGCAGCGCGGTTGGGACTGTTTGAGTCTCTTTGCAGAGCGACTGCAAGATATTCCGAAAGAAAATATCCGCATTGTTGGTACAGCGACCCTACGTACCGCTATCAATGTGGATATATTTCTCGCGAAAGCGAACCAGATCCTTGGTTACGACATCAATGTTATCTCTGGTGAAGAAGAAGCTGCGACTATCTATAAAGGCGTAGCACACACTTCTGGTGGCAGCGGCCGCCGACTAGTGGTTGATATTGGTGGTGCAAGTACCGAGATGATCATCGGTGAAGGTTTCTCAGCCAAAGCCTTAACCAGCCTAAAGATGGGTTGTGTTACTTGGCTTGAACGCCACTTTAAAGATCGCCAATTAACCGCAACCAACTTCAACAATGCCATTGAAGCGGCTAAGTCTACGTTAGCTCCTATCCTAGATAGCTACACTGATATCGGGTGGGATGTGTGTGTTGGCGCCAGTGGTACCGTTCAAGCGCTGCAAGAAATCATGTTGGCGCAAGGCATGGATGAAGTTATTACTCATGCCAAACTCAAGCGTCTACAAAAACAAGCGATGATTACAGAGCGCTTAGAAGAGCTTGAGATTGAAGGCTTAACCCTTGAGCGCGCACTAGTGTTCCCAAGTGGTCTTTCTATTCTTATCGCGATTTTTGAGCTGCTTGAAATTGATTCAATGACACTCGCTGGCGGCGCACTCCGTGAAGGTCTCGCCTACGAGATGGTTGATGAGTTTCGCCAAGAAGATATTCGCGCTCGTACCATTAAGAGCGTGCAATCACGCTACCAAATGGACGTAAGCTACAGTGAACAAGTTGCTGTAGTCGCACAGACTCTATTAGAGCAAGCGGGCGCCGAAACGTGGGTTTCTGAACCTCAAGCAGGTGTGCTATTACAAACAGCGGCGAAGCTTCATGAGATTGGTTTAACAATCGATTTCAAAAAAGGCGGCGAGCACAGTGCTTACCTACTGCAGAACTTAGACCTACCAGGCTTTACTCGAGCGCAAAAGCACTGCTTGGGTGAGTTAACACGTCGCTACCGCGAACAGTTAACTTCATTGCCTGAGCAACATGCAATCTCAGGTACCAGCAGCAAGCGTATTTTACGAATTCTGCGTTTAGCTATTTTGTTGACTCACCGTCGTAATCCAGCGCTTGAGCCTGAGTTCAAGCTGACGACGGATGACAACAATCTGACCTTGACGCTTTCTAAGCAATGGCTAGCAGACAACCCGCTGACCGCTGCTGAGCTAGAGATCGAGTCGAATAGACAAACCGATATTGGCTGGCCATTGAATATTGAATGCCTCTGATATTAGTATCTGACGCTAGAAATTAAAAAAGCCCAAGTTAGTCTACTAACTTGGGCTTTTTCTCATCGCTGCATTAATGCTTTGCGTTACAAATCTAAACTTAAGCGTTAACGCCCGTTGCTTTAAAGTCAGGGTTCACAGCGGTTAACTTCTTAACCACGTAATTTAGAAGTACACCGTACATTGGAACAAACAAACCTAAGCTGATGATAAGCTTGAATCCGTAGTCGACCAACGCAATTTCAGTCCAGTGCTCAGCCATGAATGGATCTGGGCTTTGGTAGAAAGCAATCGCAAAGAACGCGATGGTATCAATGGCATTACCGAATAACGTTGAACACGTTGGCGCAACCCACCATTGCTTCATTTGGCGTAAGCGGTTGAACACATGCACATCCAAGATCTGACCAAGCAAATAAGCCATGAAGCTTGCCGCTGCGATGCGTGCAACAAACAAGTTGAACTCGCCTAGTTGGCTAAAGCCTTGGAATGAACCTTCAAAGAACACCACAGACAATAAATAAGAAACGGCCAGCGCTGGTAACATCACTAAGAAAATGATTTTACGAGCAAGCTGCGCGCCAAAAATACGTACGGTCAGGTCTGTCGCTAGAAAGATAAACGGGAAAGTGAAAGCACCCCAAGTGGTGTGCATACCGAAGACGGTAAAAGGTAGCTGAACCAAATAATTGCTTGATGCAATAATGATCAAATGGAACAAAACTAATAGTGCTAGGGCTTTGCGCTGTTGCGCAGGGGTAAAGTTACTCATGCTGTACCTTTTTAGTTTGGTTTGGGGGTGAGGGAACCCAAATCGAGTCATTTCTTCGAATAATCCAAGAAAGCTCTTACCAATAATGTGAATTAAAAATGTTTCTATAATTTGCTCTATTGAGCGGCGGGCGATTATACATTAATCAATATTGGCTGCAACGGTGAGAACAAACGCAAACGTTTATCCTCACTTTTATTGATGAATGACGTTAGAAGCCAAGTTTTAAGAGCCAGGTTTCATAAGCCATGTTAAAAGCTAGAAACCACGCTTAAAAAGCGCCGCGAGGTAATCAAACTCTTCTCGACTTTCTTCAGCGTTTAACGACTCAAACCAAATGGACTCGCTGTAATGTTCAGACTTTAAAAACATCCGACAGTCTTCAAAATCAATCAGCCAAGAGTGCATGTCAGCGTCCCATTGCTTTTCAACCACAGAAGCGGACAACAATGCCACCAGCTTTTCACCTAGCTCTTCATAAGAATCAAAATCAAAGCTTGGAGACGTAATCAATAAACGCCCTTCCTCAGCCAAATACTCTCTTAAGCCAAATTCTGTTGGTGTTGTCATGTCCCTATCAACCTTATTCTTGTTCTATGATCCAATCGTTTTTATAAACGATGACTTATCTGAAAACGATCCTGAAAATTAGCCGTGTGTCGTGATGTATTCTTGAATCAAATCTAAGAATGGATCAGCGTACTTATCGAGTTTACGCTGACCAACACCATTCACAGCCAACATCTCGCCATAAGATGTGGGTAGGATTTCAGCCATATCAATTAAGGTCGCATCACTGAATACCACATAAGGCGGTAAGCCATCTTCATCAGCAATCGACTTACGCAGCTTACGCAGCTTGGCAAACAGCTTCTTATCGTAATTCTTGCTGCTCAGTTTATCGGACTTAGCATTACGCACCGCTGTATCCAAACGAGGCACCGCCAATTCCAAAGACATCTCACCGCGCAGCAGCGGGCGTGCCTCTTCAGTCAACTGTAAGGTTGAGTTACGAGTGATGTTTTGGAACAACAAACCTTTATGGATTAACTGACGGAAGATACTGATCCAGTAATCATGGCTGTGGTCGCGGCCAATGCCATAGGTAGAGAGCTTGTCATGACCATTATCGCGGACACGGATGTTCTGCATACCGCGCATCACTTCCACCACATAGCCCATACCAAATGACTGATTAACGCGGTACACACAAGACAACGCCTTCTGTGCCTCTTGGGTCGCATCAAAGTGTTTTGGTGGATCTAAGCAGATATCGCAGTTACCACATTGCTTTTCGCGATATTCGCCAAAATAGTTCAATAGAACCTGACGACGACAGGTTTGCGCTTCGGCAAAGGCACTCATCGCGTTCAGCTTGTGCATCTCGACTTGTTTCTGTGGGCCTTCTTCTTTCTCATCCAGCATGCGACGCAGCCAACCCATATCAGCAGGGTCAAACAGCATCATTGCTTCAGCAGGCAAGCCATCACGACCCGCACGGCCAGTCTCTTGATAATAAGATTCGATATTACGTGGAATATCAAAGTGCACCACAAAGCGTACGTTAGGTTTATTGATGCCCATACCAAACGCCACAGTCGCCACAACGATCTGAACATCATCACGCTGGAAAGCTTCTTGAACGTAAGCACGTTCGTCGGTATCCATGCCGGCATGGTAACCCGCAGCGCGAATACCGTTATTGCACAGCTTCTCGGTCACCATCTCCACTTTCTTGCGACTACCACAGTAGATGATGCCGCAATTGCCTTTCTGTGTTTCTAGGTAGCGAACCACCTGTGACACGGGCTTGTGCTTCTCAACCAAGTTGTAGCGAATATTAGGGCGATCGAAGCTGCCTAAGTGCGTGTGTGGATCCACCAACTGCAAGCGCGAGATAATATCTTTACGAGTCGCATCATCGGCAGTTGCCGTTAGCGCCATGTAAGGTACATGTGGGAAATACTGTTTAAGCTGACCTAATGATGCATATTCAGGGCGGAAATCGTGCCCCCACTGAGAGATACAGTGCGCTTCATCGACCGCAATCATCGAAAGCGGTAAGCCTTGTAGACGCTCGATAAAGTCACGCATCAACACGCGCTCTGGCGAGACATACACCATTTTCAACTGACCTGAGTTCATACGATTAAAGACCGAGATCAGATTCTCACGCGGCATTGACGAGTTAATGCACTCTGCCGCGACACCGTTGGCTTTCAACTGATCAACTTGGTCTTTCATCAACGAAATCAGCGGTGAGATAACCAGAGTCAGCCCTTCACGAACCAAAGCCGGGATTTGGTAACACAGAGATTTACCGCCACCGGTTGGCATAATCACCAAGCTGTCTTTGCCCTCAACGGCCAAATCAATGACCTCTTGCTGACCATCGCGAAAGCTTTGATAGCCGAACACATCTTGCAAGATGGTTTGCGCATCATTCGCGGGAGTTGGTATTTGCTCAGCAATCAGAGTGGCGGTCATTATGGTTCCTAATCGAGGTATGAAATCAGCAAGCATCTTCGGCAAGCAAGTCGCACATTGTAGAGGGGAACGCTGGCGAATTAAACCGCAAATTGTTAGGTGAAAAGGGTTATCGCTCCTATACTGACCAACTCTCTTATAAATCTTATTAATAAGCACTCAGTGCTAGAGAAAGATGCATGACACAGGAAGAACAACAACGTACGCGCCAGGGAGTTTTGCTTGCCGTCGGCGCCTACACCATGTGGGGGATCGCCCCTATATATTTCAAATCTTTAAGTGATGTTTCCCCGTTAGAGATCCTTAGCCACCGTGTAGTATGGTCCTTTTTCCTACTCGCTTTCTTACTGCACATTGGCCGCAGCTGGCGTAAAGTCCGCGACACCCTGACCTCGAAACCAAAAATGCTCTATTTGGTGGCGACGTCTATTTTGGTGGGCGCTAACTGGCTTATTTTTATTTGGGCGGTGAATTCCAATCACATGCTTGATGCCAGCTTGGGGTATTACATCAACCCACTGATTAACGTGTTGCTCGGGATGCTCTTCCTCGGCGAACGCTTACGTAAGCTGCAATGGTTTGCAGTGGCTCTTGCTGCGATTGGCGTATTAATCCAATTAATTGCCTTCGGTTCAGTGCCGATCGTCGCCATTGCCCTAGCCTTTAGCTTCGGTTTTTATGGCTTACTGCGTAAAAAGGTGAGCTTAGAAGCGCAAACAGGTTTGTTCATTGAGACTCTGGTTATGTTGCCTCTCGCAGCAACGTACCTACTATTTATTGCTGATAGCCCAACCTCGGACTTCTCGATGAACCCGATGCAACTCAATCTATTATTGGTTGCGGCTGGTGTTATTACCACCATTCCACTGCTGTGCTTTACTGGCGCTGCAACACGCTTGAAGCTATCGACCCTCGGCTTCTTCCAGTACATTGGACCAAGCTTAATGTTCTTGTTAGCGGTGCTGATTTATGGCGAAGCGTTTACCAGTGACAAAGCGATTACCTTCGCCTTTATTTGGGGAGCGTTGGTGATATTCAGCTTTGACGGTCTGCGTAACAACAGAAAGAACAAACGCGCTAAGCAGTAACACTGATCGTTTTTTACAAGACAATCCCTTAATACGAAGATAAGCTTGGTTGAATTGATGACTATTTGACCAAGCTTTTTGTACCATGGATAAAGTCCACTATTACTCTACCCCAACAGAAGATATCAGCCTGATCCAAGCTCAATACCAAGAGTTTGCTTTCCAGCGCCACTATCATTTGGACTTTCACATTGGTTTAATTACCCAAGGACAGCAGAAATTCGTCTATCAAGGGACGAGCCATAATGTTGGTGCTGGCCAAGTTGTTATCATGCCACCCGATGAGCTGCATGATGGGCACTCCAAACTCGATTCGGGTTATCAAGTCAGTGTGTTTGCGGTATCTCCCCAATGGTTTCAAGATCTTGCCGATCCCAAGAAGAATGGTCACACATTAGGCTTTTCTGAGTTGATCCTCTCCGATCAAGCTGCATTTTCACAATTACGCAACTTACACGGCCTATTAATCCATCAAAACATCAGCCAGCTCGCTCAAGATTGCTTACCTTTCGAAGGGTTCTCGACGATTGTCGATCGTTATGCGAAATTTGGATCGAAGAGTGACATCAAACTGGGTAATCAATCGATTGATACGCTCAAAGACTATTTAATGGCGAATTTGGATCAACCAGTGCGATTAGAGCAACTGTCTGAGCTGTGCGGCTTAACCACAACTCAATTCCAACGCCATTTTAAAAACAGAATGGGGATTACGCCTTATGCATGGCTGAGCCGTTTACGTATGGAACAGAGCATGCGTCTGATTAAGTCTGGGATATGTGGTACCAAGGTCGCGCACCAAGTAGGCTTCTATGATCAAGCACACTTCTCTAAGGCTTTCAAAACCACATTCGGTGTACCACCCTCACAAATCAACTAAGTGTTGATAATTTACAATTGCTCGATTTCAAATCACGGTAAGCTACGCTCAATACGATTACTTATTTAAAAATAGCGGCAACGTTATTGAGAACTGACGATGAACGAAGTCACCATACTAATCACCCTAGCCTCTATCCACTTCATCGCTTTGATGAGCCCCGGCCCTGATTTTGCGTTAGTCGTGCAAAATGCGACGCGTCACGGACGCCAGACAGGCTTGTACATTGCGCTTGGTTTATCTTGCGGGATCTTGCTGCACTCATTGCTGAGCCTGACGGGAATCAGTTACCTAGTCCACCAACAACCCACATTATTTGCCATTATCCAACTAGCCGGCGGTAGCTACTTACTGTACTTAGGTTACGGAGCACTTAAAGCAACCTGGCAAATCATTCAGAACCACGATGATGATGCCGATACCGTCAATTCCAACGATCTGATTCTGACCAATAAGCGTCAGGCATTTTCGAAAGGGTTTGCGACCAATATTCTCAACCCAAAGGCTTTGGTGTTCTTTATTAGCTTGATGTCGAGCCTAGTGCCTGCCGACATGTCTCTGTCAGGCAAAGGCTTTGCCCTGATCATCTTATTTGGTCTGTCTCTGTTTTGGTTCTCACTGCTGGCGTGGATGCTTTCAACCAAAACACTGCAGAAGAAACTCAGCGAAGCGACCGTTTACATCGATGGCTTGTGTGGTGTGTTATTCAGCCTTATTGGCGCAAGTATTCTTTGGCAGTCACTGTCCGGTTTAATCGCTTAAATTCGAATCAAGATTACAATTCGTTAACAACGCTCTGGCTATCTCATCTTTCCACTGCCAATCTAGCTCTGCATATTAAAAGGAGAAGATCATGCAGTGGAAAACAAAACTAACAACCCTCGCCACTTCTACCCTACTTTTTGCCTCTCACGTCAGTTGGGCAAATCAAGCTGCCGATTCCGTCGCACCCGAACAAAGTAGTGGTTTAGAAACCAAACAACTCATCAAAGCCAATGACTGGATGGTCACCGCGGCCAACCCTCTTGCAACACAGGCTGGTGCTGATGTGCTTGCTCGTGGTGGTAACGCCATTGATGCCATGGTAGCGGTTCAGCTCATGCTTGGCTTAGTAGAACCTCAGTCTTCAGGTATTGGTGGTGGTGCGTTCCTTGTTTATTTTGATGGCAAGGACAAGCAACTCAAAACCTACGATGGTCGTGAAACTGCACCACTTGATGCCACACCACGTCTATTCCAAGACAAAAACGGACAACCGCTTAAATTCTATGATGCAGTGGTTGGTGGTCGCTCAGTTGCGACACCGGGCACGGTGCAATTGCTGTGGGACACTCACCAGGAATACGGAAAACTCGAATGGGCATCACTGATTAAGCCCATCGCTCAGCTAGCTGAAGAAGGTTTTACCATCAGCCCACGTTTAGCTACCTTGATCGAGAATGACCAACAGCGACTAAGCCGATTTGCGACAACTAAAGCCTACTTCTTCAATGCCGATGGCAGCCCGAAAACAGCGGGGACTCAACTTAAGAACCCAGAATACGCGGCAACGTTAAACGCTATCTCGAAGAACGGTGCTAAGGCCTTCTATCAAGGTGAGATCTCTGCCGACATCATTAATACTGTGCAAACAGCCAAAGGTAACCCTGGCGTATTAGCGCAGAAAGATTTCGACGCGTATTCAATTAAGCAACGTGAGCCAGTTTGTTCTGCTTATGAAAGCTATCAAGTATGTGGAATGGGACCACCAAGTTCAGGTGCATTAACGGTTGGGCAGATCTTAGCGATGACCGAGCAGTTTGATCTTAAATCATGGGGACCAAACAACGCGAAATCTTGGCAAGTGTTAGCAGACGCTTCTCGCCTAGCCTTTGCAGACCGTGGTATGTATATGGCCGATCAAGATTACGTGCCAATGCCAACCCAAGGGTTAGTCAATACTGACTATTTGCAGGAACGTGCTCAGTTAATTACCGCAGGTAAGGCACTATCAAGCGCACCTTCAGGCACACCACCGTGGGATCATGCCATGCTGCGCAGTCAAGATGTTTCTATTGAATTGCCGTCCACCAGCCACTTCAATATCGTCGATAGCGATGGCAATGTCGTTTCGATGACCACCACCATTGAGAATGCCTTTGGTTCACGCTTGATGGTGAGAGGCTTCCTACTCAATAACGAACTAACGGACTTCTCATTCAAGACCCACAACGATGGTAAGCCTATCGCCAACCGACTTGAACCGGGTAAGCGTCCGCGCTCTTCAATGGCACCGACCATCATCATGCAAGACGATAAACCTTACATGGCAATTGGCTCTCCGGGCGGCAGCCGTATCATAGGTTATGTGGCACAAGCGATCATTGCGCATACCCAATGGGACATGGATATTCAGCAAGCCATCAACCAACCGCACTTCCTAAACCGCTTCGGTACCTTAGATTTGGAAAAAGGAACATCGGCGGAAAACTTCAAACCTGAGCTAGAAAAGATGGGATTTGAAGTAAACGTTCGCGATCTTAACTCTGGTTTACACGCGATTCGCATCACAAAAGATGGTTTAGAAGGCGCAGCAGACCCTCGTCGTGAAGGTGCAGCCATTGGTCAGTAGGGAATAATCCTCCCTTTTTACTCGCGGCCTTGTGCGAGATCTCTCACAAGGCAGTGAGTAAATATCGATATTTAATGACGAAATTAGTCACCTCGATACCGTAACCAATTGAAATAAAACGATACGTACATTTATCATTCAAATAATTATATAGAAATTCGCTTATGCACCATTGCTGATAAATAAGGAATCGGTAATATGAATGGTGTCGGAAGGATGCTGACACGGAACAGGAAACGCCAAGGACTTGGTTATCTTCAGGATGAAGATTCGATTACTCAGGATGAATAATCGGCATGGATAGCGAAATGGACATTGAATGGACGCAATAGTAACTAGGATGGTTGCTACTAAGGAAAGACAATGGACACCTCTGGACGAGGAAAGGACTGAACATCAGGATGATGTAAAGGACACCGCTCAAGGAACAAGTGACGCGCGCTAACGAGGATTGTTGGCAGATCAGGATAAGATCAAGGACACCGCTAGGAAGGCGACGAAAGGAATACGCTGAAGGATAACAGCACACTATCATGGATTTGATGCATGGAGCACACTTAGTAGCCGGATTGCTGCGAGTAAGACTATAGACCCCGATGAGCGCAAGCTCTCGGGGTTTTTCTTTATCTGTCGTTTCACTTATTCCTCTCTCAAACAAATAAATCAAAGACCTTTAATTACAATTCTGACATTTAAAGCATTCACTTCTTAACCACTTCCGAGTAACGTAAGTCTTACTAGGCTCAACTAGTTTCATAACCATAATTAAACTAAGGACAAATTCATGTCACACGTTACCTTCAAAGGCGCTGCTGTACCACTAACAGGCACATTCCCACAAACTGGCGAACAAGCACCAAGCTTTGCACTAACTGCAGGCGATCTTTCTGAACTGACTCTTGCTTCTCTTGAAGGCAAGAAAGTGGTTCTAAACATCTTCCCAAGCATCGACACAGCAACTTGTGCAACGAGCGTACGTACGTTCAACGCAAAAGCAGCAGAACTTGAGAACACGGTTGTTGTTTGTATTTCTGCTGACCTACCGTTTGCTGCGGGTCGCTTCTGCGAACTAGAAGGCATTGAAGGCGTTCAACACGCCTCAACTTTCCGTTCTCCTGCGTTTGCATCAGATTACGGCGTAGCGATCGCTGAAGGCCCACTATCAGGCCTAACAACACGTGCGGTTGTCGTTGTTGATGAAAAAGGTGTGGTAACACACAGCGAGTTGGTTGCTGAGATCACTGAAGAACCAAACTACGAAGCGGCACTTGCAGTACTGTAAGTATCCTTTCTAGGCAGGAATGCCTTAAGCTCGATTCAGCCTATTTAGACTGGTTCCGAGCAATAAAAAGAGCAGCCATTGGCTGCTCTTTCTGTTTTTAATGCGGATTACTTTTAAATGCAGAACGAGGTTTTAAAAACCAAACTGCTTTCTAAATACCGAAGTAGCAGATTAAAGCTGCTCTAATCGAGCATAAGCCGTTACTAACCACTTAATCCCTTCACCGTTAAACGCAACTTGAACTCGGCTTTGTGGGCCGCTTCCCTCGAAGTTGATGATGGTACCTTCACCAAACTTAGGGTGCTTAACGCGAGAACCCAAACTAAAACCTGTTTCATTGAAGTTCTCTTTCACGGCGGTTTGGCTAAAGCGACCACTGCTTGCAGGGCGGCTCACTTGCGCTTTCATACGAACTTCATCCAGACATGTCTCTGGTAGCTCACGAATAAAACGAGATGGCTTGTGATACTTGTCTTGACCGTACAAACGACGCATTTCAGCGTAAGTGATGTAGAGCTTCTCCATCGCACGGGTCATGCCGACGTAACACAGACGACGTTCTTCCTCTAAACGCCCCGCTTCTTCTGCAGACATCTGGCTTGGGAACATACCTTCTTCAACGCCAACCATGAATACCATTGGGAACTCTAGGCCTTTGGCACTGTGCAGAGTCATGAGCTGAACCGCATCATCAAATTCATCAGCCTGACCTTCACCCGCTTCCAAAGCCGCATGAGTTAAGAATGCCGTTAGCATGCTCATTTCATCCGCTTCTTCTGGTTTTTCAAACTGACGCGTTGCCGTTACCAATTCTTCCAAGTTCTCAATACGTGCCTTCGACTTCTCGCCTTTCTCTTGCTCGTACATCGCAAACAAGCCCGACGATTTGATCACGTGGTCGGTTTGCTCATGAAGTCTCAGTTCTATGGTGTCATCTTCAAGTGCATTGATAAGTTCAATAAAGCGGCTCAAAGCACCCGCAGCACGGCCTGGCAACACTTGTTCTTCTATCAGAGCAACACTGGCTTCCCACATGGTTGCACCACGATCACGCGCTGCAAGACGAATCGTTTCTAACGTTTTATCACCCAAGCCACGAGTCGGCGTATTAACGACACGTTCGAATGCCGCATCATTGCTGCGGTTACTCATTAAGCGCAGGTAGCTCAAAGCATCTCTGATTTCCTGACGCTCGAAGAATCGCATGCCACCGTAGATTCGGTAAGGCAGACCACCTTGGATAAGCGCTTCTTCAAGCACACGAGATTGGGCGTTATTACGATAAAGCATCGCGGTATCTTCTAACGCACCGCCTTTCTCTTGCCACTCTTTGATTTTGCTGACCGTGAAGCGCGCTTCATCTAACTCGTTATAAGCTGAGTAAACAGAGATTGGCTCGCCATCGTTGCCATCAGTCCACAGCTCTTTACCCATACGCTCAGTGTTGTTCGAGATAAGCTCATTCGACGCCTGAAGAATGGTTTTGGTTGAACGGTAGTTTTGTTCGAGTCGAACCGTTGAAGCACCTGGGAATTCATCCAAGAACTTCTGAATATTTTCAATTTTAGCACC
>NZ_JBFRLX010000191.1:0-28274 GCF_041470165.1 Vibrio sp. 10N.286.46.A8 | reverse complement strand
GTTCAGTGTGATAGATATCTTAATAATTCAATAGATTATATAGAAAACAGTAGATTGGGTGAAAACGTGAGATCACGATGAAAGATTTTTTTGAGCTTTCTATTCGAAGCCTGATTATTGTGGCGATTATGTGCGTTTTTGGTTGCGGTGTTGAAGCTAGGTTTGTTTAGTTTTGTATGAGAAGTATTCTAATTTTTTTAGCGTATACCTCTACTTTAAAATTTGAATCACAGTTTTATATGTTGCTTTGGTTCTTCTATTTAAACCGATGCACTATTTGATTTTGGTCATTAACCTTTTGCTCATTAGTTTGCACTATCTATACGTGTTCTGTTCCACATAAACGAGATGTATAGAGGTCCTTATGACTAATCCAACCAAAACCGATCGTAAAGTCACGATCGGCAGCTATATCGCACTCGCGTTCGCGATTGTGTTCTTTTCAGGCTTAATGCAGTCCAATGAATGGTATGGAGTGCTCGATTTTACGACGCTCAACGGTTCATTTGGTAAGGTCGCTTACGATGTGAGTGAGTCGGCTGATGGTATCCAAGCGGCAACGACGTCACTGCGTGGTAAAGGCGGTAGTGGTGCGCGCGACGGTTTCATTTTTGCATTGACACTTATTCCGACCGTGATGTTTGCACTGGGTATGATCAACGTACTTGAGCACTACGGTGCACTGGACGCGGCTCGTAAACTACTAACTCCACTACTTCGTCCTTTAATGGGCATTCCGGGCAACTCAGGCTTGGCACTGATTGCTTCTCTGCAAAGTACCGATGCGGGTGCTGCGATGACACGTCAGCTCAAAGATGAAGGGCATTTGACTAAGCGTGAAACCGATGTGTTCACCATGTTCCAGTTTACTGCGGGTGCGGCGATCGTTAACTTTTTCTCTTCAGGTGCGGTGTTGTTCACTCTAACGGCGATGGATGGTTCCTTGGCAGTGACATCGTCAATTGGTCTTGCTGTTGCGGTGATGTTTATCTTCAAGTTTGTTGGTGCGAACTTATTCCGCCTTTACCTCAATATTACTGAAGGTAAAGAAGACAAAACAAAATCAGACAAAGAACAAAAACTGGAAGAGGAAGTAGCATAATGAGCGAAGTTAAAGCAAAGAAACCAATGGTTACTGATATTTTCGTTGAAGGTGCTAAGAAAGGCTGGGTTATTGCGACAACCTCTACAGTACCTAATGTTCTGATGGCGTTTGTGATTATTAAGGCGTTGCAGATTACTGGTGCACTGGATCTGATGGGTAGTGTGTTTGCACCTATCATGGCGGTATTTGGTTTACCGGGCGAAGCGGCAGCAGTATTGATTGGCGCGTGGATGTCGATGGGTGGTGCAGTCGGTGTGGTTATCACGCTATTTGACCAAGGCATTCTGAACGGCAACCATATTGCTATCTTGGCGCCAGCTATCTACTTGATGGGTTCTCAGGTGCAATATATGGGACGCATCATGGGACCAATTGGTACTGAAGGTCGTTATATCCCTGTGATGATCGCGATTTCAGTATTGAATGCGTTTGGTGCTATGTTTTTGATGAACATTATTTTGTAACGTGGCTTTGAACGATTAGCTACTATTTGAACGATCAGTTACTAATAGCTTTTCGATGTTGAAAAAAGAAACCCCGTTTGGCTTTCACCAAACGGGGTTTATTCTTTTTCGTAGCCATCCTGCTACTGACGTTGTTACTTATTTTTTAATAAGGTCACGTATGCTCCTTGCATCGTTCCTTGATTTGGCTAAATCCTTTAACCTATCCAATCCATCGCCTTCCTAGCGGTGTCCATGCTAACTCATCATCCTGACAAGTGACTCTATCCTAGAGTAAAACTTCCTTGCTGATCACTCATCCTAAGCCATCAAATCTTCATCCTGAAGATACCTAATCCGTTAGGCTTTTTCCTGTTCCTGCCAACTCCCTGTCGACATGAGTATTAAACACTTTGGAGGCTTTATTCGCAATTAGCCTTAGGAAATAAATATCCTCGCTAACTAAAATAAATATGCGTGGATTCATATAAAACAAGGGGTTGGGTTTGTAATTTTTCTTTTTTCTGCGAAGCTTGACTGTGATCTCTTACGTTCGGTGTGAGAGATCTCTTACAAATGTTCGGGCGCGAATATCATTCGTTGTCGAACTCATCCGTCGATAGGTGAGCGAAATACGCTCAACAAACTCAAAGTAATAGGAAAATATAATGGTTACAGCACTTTACGCAGCCTTGCTGACGGTCGTAATGATTTGGTTGGCGATAGAAGTCATTAAGCAAAGACGAATCAATCTGGTTGCTCATGCAGATGGCGGTGTTGAGTCGCTACAGATAGCACGCTCCGCACAAAGTAATGCAATGGATTACATCCCAATTACGGTTATTTTGATGGGCTTTTTGGAGATGAATGGTGCCAGTGTGTGGCTTATTCATGCCATTGGTGTTGCATTTATTCTGGGGCGTGTGATTCATGCAAAAGGTATTCTGGCAAAAAACTTAAAGGGTAGAAAAGTGGGCATGGTGTTAACGCTTATCTGCATGATCTCTTTGATTGTCCTAAACTTAGCTTACCTACCTTTTGATAAAATGTTCTAGGGAGCATTATGGCATTGCGCCTTCCCCCTGCTTGGGCGATTGTCCTTGCAGGTCTCATACTGAACGTCATGGCTATTGTCATGTCGAGCTTGGTGCTCGACAAAATTGAAGCGGAAAAATCGGAATACAACGATCGTAAATACGGTAATGTGTACTCAATACAACTGGCCTGGAATACGATCGAAACCTTAGAGCGCAAGCGTGAAGCCATTCTGATCCACCTAGATAAACCCTCAACAGAAACCGCTCAACCTGCCACCATCCTCGATGAAGCGCTGCGCGGCCAACTCCGGAGTTGGGTGAGTGAGGAGGTGCCAGCCATCTCGTTGGCTAATTTACCCAAGCTTATGATGCTGATAAACAGTGCTCAAGAAGCCCAACGAGCACGAATTGATGACTACTATTTGGATAATCTGACCTTGGTTGAATTAATCCAAAGGCTCGATGAAAAAATGGCTTTCTACAAGAATATTGCCCTGTTTCTTCAGGTGTTTGGTTTAGCACTTATCTTAGCTCGCGACCTCGCTAGAAGGCCTTAGTATCTATTTATCTACCACTTATCTACTCACTTACTTAGCTACCTAGTTATCTACCCATCGACTGGTATCGCTAGCGAGACTCACTTGGCAGGTTAGGGTGCTGCTGGCCTTGGTACTTCTGTAATTGTTCTTTTAGCCCTTTAAACGTGCTCAGTGCACTATCAATCGATAATTTGTTCATTAACCAATTTGGCAGGATGCCACCTGCGTTCGCGTAAGCGGTATAGGTGATATAGGTATTACCATTGGTGAGCGGTTGCAGAGTCCATAAGGCATCTACATCATAAATTCGAATGTACCCCGACTCTTTCGCCAAATAATCAGACGCATCCTTGATCGACAAGACAAACTGCCCATCCTCGACGCTGTATTTTGAGTAGGTCACCATATCGCGGTCTCTGGCAGGCCAAGGCGCTTTGAACTGGGTATAGACGATATTTTCATCCTCAGATATCTGCATCAAAACACGACTTTCCGATACGTTATCTATCCAGTTTGGCACGTTCGCGCTGTCTTCCAATAACAGCAAAAAACCAGAATAAGTGGTGGGCGTTTGCATTTGTGCTCGTATTTCTACCAAGCCTTCAGTGTGAGGTCTCTTATCAATGATGATGCCATCTTCACTTTTCACGAACTGCCATGGAGCAGCGTAAGTCAGTGTTGATAAAGCATAGAGTCCGATTGCTAAAATCCTAGGTAATATCATTATTCTTCCATGAAAAGAAAAGCTTATCTTTAGGAGTATAGAATAAAAATGGTTTTGATTCGTGCTGAAATCGCACTGATTTATCTCTGATTTGAGCGTTACATCGCTGTTTATCTTGATGTTATCAATAATTGGCCGCTTATCTGTATTTGAGCCGTGAAAATAAAAACGGAAGCGTTCGGTCGCTTCCGTTTTGTTAGTTGGCAATGGATAAACGTTGAAGGCTAGAACCTAGCACTTGGAACTTAAAGCTTGTAGGCTTCCACGGTTTTTATAGTGGTCCAATTGCTGTTGGCGTCTTGGATGAATTCTTGCGTATTCTCCAGCCAACGCTTTTGAACTGACTTATCTAAGTTCAAGTACAGCTTCCCACCTTCTACTTTCCAAGCTAGTGGGTCCGTTTCAAATTTCTTACCCATTGCCACACCAAAGGCACAATAGCCCCCATATTGAGGTGCATAAGCCGATGGGTTAGATCGGAATTCATCTCGGTTTTCACTGCTCACAAAGTTATAAATCGCATTCTTATAAGTCGCTGTGAATTCAGATGTGCCTTTAACTGGCCCCTCATTGGCAAAGTAAGCGACAGGGTCATAACCTTTAATGGCGAGGTCATTGTTGTCGACACTCATATCAAGGTCTGCTGCCATTAACGAAAAGCTGGTTCCTAGTAACGCGGCCAATAGAGTGATTTTTTGACTGGTCGATTTCATGTGTGACATATCAAGTTCCTTGTCAGTGTTGGTTATTTTGTTTGAAGTAATTTAGCCCACTTGTCCGGTCTATAAAGGGACAAAAGAACTAAAAACTAAGCGAATCGTTCGGAGAGTGCATGGATCTGCTGTCACAATTAATGGAACACTTCTCGATACGCACTGGCGTTTTCTATTCTGGAAACCTGTGTGGGGTGTCGTCATTTAACGCGCAACAAGGCAAAGAAGGGCACCTTCACGTATTGAGAGCGGGCGAGTTGACCTTATCTGGTGCTCATATGGAATGCAGGCAGCTTTCTCAGCCCTGTATTATTTATCTGCCGAATAGCACACCACATGTAATTGAAGGTGTGGGAGAAGGTGCTGAGCTTGTGTGTGCGAACGTGGAGTATCGTTCAGGGCAGATGAATCCTTTATTATCGGCTCTGCCCGACATGATAGTGATTCCGTTTGAAGATGCACCGAACTTAATGCCTGTGATTGAGGTGCTGTTTCGAGAGTCGGGGCAAGCATCTTCAGGACAACAATCGTCAGGGCAGCAATACCTAATGGACAAGTTGAGTGATGCGTTGATGGCGTTGATTTTTCGTCATCTCATTGAACAGCAAAAAATCGATAGCGGCGTTTTCTCTGCTCTTGCACACCCAAGGCTTGCTGCTGTGGTGACGGCTATTCACCGGTTGCCTGCTCGTCACTTTTCGGTTGCAGAAATGGCGTCATTGGCCGCGATGTCTCGAACTCAGTTTATAGAAGCGTTCAAGCGTGAGGTGGGTGAAACGCCGGGAGATTACGTGCAAAAGTGGCGTGTTTCCGTTGCTCAATCTCTGTTACTGCAAAATAAGCCCATCAACTGGGTTGCCGATGAAGTCGGTTACAACAGTTATTCAGGTTTCTCACGCGCATTTCAGCATGTATCGGGTGTGTCGCCACGTCAGTGGTTAAAAGAGAGTAACGCATAAGAGGGAAAGGGATGTTGGAGTTTAAAGTTGCCAGTGAAAGCGAGTTAGTGCTTTCACTGGCAAGGCGAACCTCATTGCAGAAAAGAATGTTACATCGGGGCAAATTACAGACTGAGGGGGTCACTAGGCCTGTAATACGTCGTTGGCTAGATGAGCACTAACGAAGTAACCAGTGGCGCAGTGGCGTTTTTTCTATACCAGCGATCAATATAAAGCTCAGGGTAAAGGTGCCGAAGAACACGGTGATGTCTTTAGCTAGCTCAGTGATGCCCAATACTCCGCAGACATTGAACAGTATGATAATGATCAGTAAATGGCTGACGTAGATACCCAGCATGCGATTTGAAATGGCACGAACCCAAGCGTAGTTACCCATGTTTGGATTAGCCAAAAGCCACATAAACACGCCCATCCCCCATAGCGCCGTGCCAAACAAGAAATCATTCATGTTGAATCCGACGTCGAACGTGGTGAGCCATGCCGCCTCAGCAAAGTGAATCAACATGCCTAACGCTAATAGCCCCAACGCTTTAGTTGATGACACTTTCCATTGATTCTGACGAATAAGGAAACCTAAGGTCACCATTAACGTGCTAAAGAACGGGCCATTACGCGTGAAGAAGGGTGCTTCTAACCCGGTTAGCGTTGCGTAGCTGCCCGCTAAAACACCATAAACGTAAAGTACAATAGCCGCTGGTAATAGCAGTTTGTCGAGTTTCATTTCGACGATCAAAGCAATGATCAAAACGGCACATACGAGAGCGGGAATAAACCATAAATGAACCAATCCACCCTCTAAGAAAGAGTTAAGTGGCGTGTTCATTAAGAAACCCCAATAGCCTTGGCGCTCACCTAGGTAGCCAAACTCTTCTACCTTCGCGAGGTTGAATGGCATCACTAAGCAAATGATGCTCCATGTCAACCATACTTTAAGCAGTGGTTTAGAATAATTAATGACGGTTTGCCACGGGGATGCAGTCAACTTGGGCTGAATAAGATAACCGGAAATTAGGAAAAACAGAGGCACGGCAAAACGAGCGGTTTGGTTGAGTACATAACCGATCCAAGGCACTTCATCTATTTGCCAATAAGTGAGTGCCATTTGGCCGTGCAAACCAATGATCGCCAAGATAGCAATCACTCTGCCTAACTCGATACTGGCGATGTGTTGTGAAGGCGTATGTTGAACGGAAGACATATCAGATCTCTCAGTAAAATTTTTACGAAATCTAGCAGCCTTTATGCCCAACCAGTTAGTCCTAAATCAAGGCTTATGACCTTTGTTTCAAGGCTTGTGTCGGTTTTTTGAAGCTTGTCGCAGCTATATTAAATCCATTGCAGTGAGTGCAAATATACCTAGTGTACAAGTGATAAGAGAAACAACAGTAGTAAGAGCTATGATGTTAGCCGCGAGTGTTGAGTTTCCTCCCATCGCACGCGCCATAACATAGCTTGCCGCTGCCGTTGGTGCTGCGCTCATCAAGAAGATAAGTCCGAGATCGAGCCCTTCAAACCCTAAGTACCAACCAGCCAGTGTAGTCAGTAAAGGTGAGGCGATTAACTTGTAACTAGAGGCGAACCACGTAGACAACTTTTCTTGTTTAAGCGAACTAATATCTAGAGAACCACCAGTACAAAGTAGAGCCAAAGGCAAAGTCATGTTGGCAAAGTATTGCCCAGCATCAGTCACCATTTTTGGAATCGGAATTGAAAGTGCATAGAAGACGACTGCTAAGAAAATAGCGATGATTAACGGGTTTTTGGTGATGGACTTGGCGATCACTTTAATGGCTTTAGCGCCGGTGTCTTTGCCTTTGGGTGTCAGTGCTATCACGGCTTGAATGTTATACAGTACGGTCAGAGATGCGACATAGATAGCAGCCAATGCCACGCCTTGGTTGCCATAAATATTAGCCACGTAGGCGAGGCCGATGATCGCGGTATTAGCGCGGAATCCACCTTGGATGATCACACCTTGATCTTTAGAGCTTTTGAATACCAACTTGGTTGAGAAAATCGTGAACAAGAAAAAGACAAAGTTAGCGATGACGCCAAACGCAACTAACGCGCTACTGGCTGAAAAGTTGTGATTCGATTGAACAATACTCAGAAATAGCATCGCGGGTAGGGTGACTTGAAACACCACTTTGGACGCGACATCAATGAAATTATCATTGATCAAACCGATTCGCTTGAGCATCACACCAAGAAACAGCATTAAACAGATAGGGCCTGTTACTGACGCCGAAAACGCAAACTGTTCCCAAAGTGTGTTCATTGTTTTTCCTTTGTTAGTCGATTTCAATTTCCTTTGAATACTGTCGCATTTTTCCACAGTTCTTTGATAAGACAAAATGAATACCAAGGGTTAAGTAAAAAACCTTGAAAAAAAGAACGAACGTGCTAAAAATGAAACATGAGATTTATTATTGGTGAATAATGAGCAAGGGAAAGATAACCAAAGAGTATATTTTGAGCCATGCATTCGCGCTTGCGAGTGAGAATGGTCTCGAGAGTTTGACGATTGGTGAGTTAGCCAAGCAGTGTGGTATGTCTAAGAGTGGCTTGTTTGCACACTTCAACTCTAAAGAGAACCTGCAACTCTCTGTACTGGAATATTCCAACGCCATATTCACTGAGAGAGTCATTATTCCCGCAAGAAAGCTGGGGGATGGTGATATCGAAGCGAAATTGAAACAGTTGCTCGACAATTGGTTGGGTTGGAACCATTCATTCCAAGGCAGCTGTATGTTTATTGATGCTTGGAAAGATGCAGGCAGCGAAACGTCTGTGATTCAGAAGGCACTGCAGAAAACCATTTCAGTGTGGATTGATTACTTGACGATTCAGGTAGCAAAAGCGGTTGAGAGCAAACAGTTCAGGGCCGATTTAGATCCCAAACAGGCAACCTTTGAATTATATGGCCTTTATTTGAGTGCGAACTTGTTCTACTCGTTACGAGGTCAACAAGCGAGCCACACCCATTTTTGGAGTGGTGTACAGCGCTTGGTAGCCAGTTGGAAAGCTGTTTAATACATACAGCAGGTTAACTCGTAAGCCACTTAGCTCGCAAATCATGAAGTTCGAAAATCATGGAATTCGCAAAGCATGTGACCTTGCTTAGTTAAGGTTTGCAAAAGATTTTAAGAGAAGTGGCGGCAAGCAGTCATAAATAGCGTTTTCGCCATTTTTTATACTAACAAATAGCACGGTCGTTCGATTTTAGGGCCGAGCTCGATCCGCCAACAATGATGGCGATACAAGGAACGGTCATGAGTGACAAAATCTATTTCAATACATCGAACAAATTTAGCTTCAAGCGTAGCTTGATTGGCGCTACAACCAATCTGCACTACATTTTAGCGCCAAGTCATGCGAAGAAAACGGCACGTAAGCTGCTGCTCACTCCAATGCGTACTGAGCAGAAAAATGCCGATCCGCAAGGGCTTATCAAGAGTGAAATCAAAGGTCGTGATGGCGTCTTAAAAACGTATTCTTTGGGCACGGGTCCAGTTTGGGTTCTGACTCATGGTTGGTCTGGCACCGCGAGTCAGTTCTTCCCTCTGATGGAACATATTGCAGCCAAAGGTTTTACGGCTCTGGCTTATGATCACCCGGCGCACGGTGGCAGTGATGGTGTACATGGTCATATCCCTGCATTTGTGAATGGCTTGGAAGCGATTCTAGATTCGGTTGGGGAGGTAGCAGGTTTGGTCGGTCACAGCATGGGTACGGCTTCTGCATTGGAATGTAAGCACGTTAAATTGGAAAACAAGCCGCTGTTGCTGATTGCACCTGTACTGGATTATCTAGAAAACCTATTTGGCAGTGTTGCTCGTTCTGGTTACTCAATGAAACTGTTTGAGGCGGTAGTCGGAGAAGTAGAAGAGCAATTTAACTACCCGATTCAATCTGTTGATCCTTATGGAAAGCTAGCGCTTCGTGAGTCTCAAACTATCATTGTTCATGATGAACAAGATAAGTTTACTAAGTTTGATGTGTCGAAGCGTGCAGCCTATGAAATGGGTCGCGTTAACTTGATTGCAACTCAAGGGCAAGGCCACGGACGAGTAATGAAGTGCCCACAAGTGTTCGAGAGCTTTGATAACTTGATTAGCTAAGCCTAACGAGCGTAAGTCAGTAGAACGCAGGTTAAGAAAACAAACACTAAAAAGGCCAACCAGACATTATTTGGTTGGCCTTTAATTTTAGGTGTTTAGTTGATGCTTAGTTGGTGTTTAGTTAAACCCTACTTTTAGTTAGCACAGCTTGCTGGGCCGATCTCTTTCCACACGCCCCATTGGCCAGTCGTTGTTGGATCTTCACCTGTTGTCCACCATTTCGCTTCCCAAATCTTACCACCTTGAGTCACTTGATCACCGCCATTGTAGACCGCACTTGAATCCCAAGCGTTAGTACACGTGCCACCGCCTGTGGTTTTCTTAAGAACTTTCACTGAAGTAGCCGCGACTGATGTCTCTGTACCATCACTGACTGTCACTGAGAAATTCAGTGTCGTATCTTGCGTGTATTCAGCCGCGACAAAGCTTACTGAAGCGCCTTGAACAGTAGCATCAATACCTGCAGGTACATCCCACGTGAAGGACAGCGTGTCTTGATCCACATCGCTCGAAGCCGAAGCATCAACCACAACAACGTCACCCGTATTGGCTTCAGCCGGAGCTGCAACCACTGCTACCGGAGCTGTGTTGATTGGGCCTGTGTTCTTAGGGTTTACCGTGACAACAACTGTGTCTGTTGACGTTGCGCCTTCGTTGTCTGTTACGGTTAGGCTGAATGTCAGAGTCTCTTGCTGTGTGACTTCCACTACATCGAAACTCGCAACAGCCGCATTCGCGCTGGCTAGCGTTACCGCCGTTCCGCTTACTTGTGACCAAGCGTAGCTCGCAATTGTACCGTCGCTGTCTTTTGAAGCGCTGCCATCTAGAGAAACAGAAGCAGGGCCTTCAACCGATTGATCTGCGCCCGCTGCTGCGGTTGGTTTACGGTTTACAGGGTCAGTAGTTCCACCTGCTAGACCTTCATGCATCGCATTTAGGATATCGCCGTTATCCGCATCAATTTCCCAAGAGAATAGACCCGCAAGGCCAAGGCTACGAACGTATGCGCCTTTTGCTTTCACTGAGCGGTCATCATCAAATGTGATCAACTTGCCTGAAGTACGGTTCCAAACGTAAGGCGCTTCTGCCATTTCGTCGTAGCCATATTCAAAGCCGTTGATGCCTTGGTTGTTTGCACCAAGCATGTTCGCTTTTATGCCTTTGTAGTCAATAACGCCATCTTCCCATACGCCTTGCGCAGAGCTGCCGGTTAGTTTGCCATTACCCACGCCTGTCATTGGATCGCTAGGATCTGAAAGTGATGACGGTAATACGCCCTCCCAACCACGACCGTACATTGCTGTACCAACCACAAGTTTGTTCGCTGGAACGCCTTGCGCAAGAAGCAATTGGATGCCGTTGTCTGTAGTGTAGGCTGGGCCTGTGTACTGTTCGCCATTTTCATCTAGCCCTGTACCATCACATTGACCCGGGCGCATGAAGTTACCGCAGTTCAGTGCTGTTTGGTGGCCTAACACGTTGTTCCAACCGCCGTAGAAGTCGTAAGTCATTGCGAAGATGTAATCCATGTATTGGATTGCTTCACCATAGTTCACGTCTTCGATCTTGTCGTGACCGACACCAATCGCAGAAGTTAGCTCGTAAGTACGACCGTTTTCCGCTTCTAGTTGATCAAGCATAGTGCGAAGTTCTGCCATCAGTGCAATGTAAGCTGGGCCATCATTCACAGGGTCACCAAGGTCTGGCGCCGCACCGCCTCCACCAGGGAACTCCCAGTCGATATCTACACCATCGTAGAATTTCCACGTGTTAAGGAATTTCTTAACCGATGCAATGAAGGTGTCTCGGTTAGCTTTAGTTGTGAAGTCGAAGAATGGGTCAGACAGCGTCCAACCACCAATCGATGGAATGATCTTCAAATCAGGGTTACGCTGTTTTAGCGCCATCATCATCGCGTAGTTACCCTTGATAGGTGAGCTGTATTCGTGTCCTGCTTGAGGGAAACTCTTCTGGAAAGCCGCCCATGGGTCATGAATCACCACTTCGTAATCGTTAACGCCCTGACACGCTGTCATGAGTGCGTTGTAGCTGTTACCGCCTACTGATTTCACTGATTCGTTAGGACCACAAATTGGGATGAATCCGTAAAGGATATGGGTCAAATTGTCAGCAGGTAGGTTATCGACTGTGTAATCACGGCCATAGATGCCCCACTCAACAAAGTAAGTACCTACTACCGTGTTTGGGTCTGTGTTGTATGACTTGTTGTTTGGATCCACATTCATCGAAAGTGGCGCTAGGTGTGATCCATCGGTATCAGCGATGGTGATCTGAGCGGGTGCACTTTTGGCACAGCCTGTTTCATCACACGCTTCGATTTTCATCTCAAATAAGCCGCCTTGGCCATACTCGAATGAAGCTGTAGTTTGGCTGCCAGTAATTGGGCCAGTAGCAACTTTAACGCCATCAAAGTAGATGTTGTAAGTGTTCCCTGATGTTCCGCTCCATTGGTTGAACTTGACATCGACCTTTGCTTTGTCGTGATACTTAACCATCTGGTTGTAACCAGAGGTTGTTTCCATCGCGAGTTCAATTTTAGAAAACTGTAGGTTGTTGGAACCGTACATATCAATGCTAGGTGCTGTTGGCGCGGCCAATGCTGTACCAGATAGCGCTAGAGCAATACTCGCAGCACAGGTGTTTATACGAATCATACTATTTCTCTCATTCCTTGAAGGTTTAGAACCAAGTGGTCCTAGAATCGGCTCCCGTCAGTTTTGAAGGAGCTTCCCCGTCAGTATTCGAGAGAGTTTTAATTTCATGACTGAAAATAAATCCGTTTTCGATGGACAACTAAAAAATTGTATCTTGTTACAATTCTGTTGCTTAATGAATGAGAGGCTGAGTCCATGTTTTATAAAATAAAACCTCACTCAGAAGGAAAGTCTCATAAGTGAAATTACACGACATGAAGTTATGAAAAAGTGCGGCAAGCTATTATTAAATATCGTGAACTGAAGCAGTATCACAATCTGAAGCACGTCATACCGGTGCTTGTAAGAGACAGGTAGTATTGATGCAAGAGGGGTTACTAAACAAAGCGCTGTTGAAAGTATTATTTTTTGAATTGCTCAGCTAATACTGAGCGTCGTTGCTGCATGAGTCCTTGAGTATCACCCGCAACAGTATCTTCATACCCTTCTTTTATGAATTGTTTGGATGGTGTGTTAGGCACTAACCGTTTTAAACGAGGTGAATTGTAGGTACCGCTAATGGTATAAATCGTTGGGCCTGAACCTGTGTTGATCGTGACATCTTTGCCATCAAAATCAAACGAGGTACTGATGAAACGATAGTTCATCATCACACCATCATCGGAAAGTGTAAGAATATCTGTTTTGTAAGGTGGAGCACCAATCTCGATCCATGTGCCATGGACGTTACTTGGGCTTACAGATTTTTGGTAGGCTTGGTAGCCAAAATAGCCGACGGTGAGGGCAATCATAAAGCCAGCCATTAAGAAGGCGTAGAGTAACGAATTGGCCAATATATCGCTGCTTTTCGTGGTATTTTTAGCCATTATCTCTTCATTTTAGTTACTCATACTGGTGATGATTCTATAAAATAAAACGATAGGTTGCAAAGGTTCTTATAAGAGTTAGAAGCAGGATCGAATGTTCTTTTGAATCAAACTGCCTCAGTGATTTTTTACCCACACATTCTGTCTTCATGCTTTGTTAAGGAATATTTACTTAGAATGATTAGGTTGTATACCCAATGCCACGCCTAAAATGATTTCATCTCGAACGAAATTTAACTTCGAAAGGTCAACAGATCCTAAGCTATATTCATTTATTTCTTGTAGGACAGTCTCGAATTGGTTAAAACAATTAGCACCTAAATTTACGCATAGGCTTATTCGTTGAGCCTAGTAATGCAATTTTGAGATAACAAGGAAGTACAATGATTAAAGAAAATACATACTTTGAAGGCGGTGTTAAGTCGTTAGCGTTTAACCAGTCTGGTGCTGATGTGAGTGTTGGTGTGATGGCCGCTGGTGAATACACATTCGGTACTGCAGCTCCGGAAAAGATGACTGTTGTTAAAGGTGCTTTAATTGTAAAGCGTGTTGGCGATGACGATTGGACGACATTCCAATCTGGTGAGTCTTTTGACGTTGCGGGTGACTCTTCATTCGATTTACAGGTTAAAGAAGCGACAGCTTACCTGTGTGAATACTTGTAGGAAGGCCTGAGTTCGTTCAACCAGAGTATCGTTTATCTATGGCTTAATAGAAAAAAACCACGCTCTAGGAGCGTGGTTAAATAAGTGATAATAACCGGCAGTGGATAGTGTCACTTGTTTTTACAGTCATCAAATGGATGACCAAATTGTTGTTCGTTGCAAAATCTCTTCAATCTTCAACTTCAATTCAAAGCTAAAAGCGCAAAGACGTCGTCAATTAGTAAGTCTCAAAAACGCCATTGTTGTAGTCCTGAATCGTCTGTTCAATTTCTTCCATCGAGTTCATGACAAACGGACCATAGTGCGCAACAGGTTCATTAATCGGCTCACCAGAAAAAATCAGTACACCTGAATCTTCTAAACTACTCAGAGACAGCAAGTCAGCTTTAGTGAGTAACGCAAGTTGACCTTGGTTGATGACTTTATCACCGATCTTAATACTGCCTCGGTACACGTAAGTCATGGCATTGTGATTAACATCTATCCCTAATGTTATTTTTTGCCCAGAATGAGATCGCCAATCCGCTACGCTTAACGGCACACCTGTTTGTTGCAGTGGGCCTTGCGTTCGTAAAGCCTCTACATCATGGTCAGCTAGGTTATGCAGTTCGAATACACCAGCAATAACTCTCAATAAACCATTTTGTTCACTTTGATGCTCCGCGATGCTTTCACTTTGGAAGTCGTGATATTGCGCTGGTTGCATTTTGTGTGTTGCAGGCTGGTTTATCCAAATCTGAAATCCATGAAGTACACCTTCTTCCATCATTGGCATTTCGCTGTGAATCACACCACGACCCGCGGCCATCCACTGTGCACCACCGCTGCGAAGCTCTCCAACATTCCCCATGTGATCTTTGTGCTGGAAGTGACCTTGCAGCATGTAAGTGAGCGTTTCTATCCCACGGTGAGGATGTGGAGGAAAGCCGCCAACATAATCTTTGCTTTCATCCGACTTAAGTTCATCAATCATTAAAAATGGAGAGAAACGCGTGTTATTGAAACCAGCGAGTCTTTGTATTTTTACGCCATCACCATCGGAGGTAGCGTGTGCTGCAATCACATGATCTACTGCTCTTACACTCGTCATTTTGAAATCCTCATAAACTTGAATAGCTGTAGTTTATGTAATTTGATTTAAAAAGAAGATGGCACAGTGTTGAGTGACTTATTCGAAAATTTTGAACAGGTAAGAATATGAAATCATGTCTATACTTGAATAGAGAGCAGACCGCCAAGGAGGCCGCTATGGCAGTACAGCAAAAACATGGCGAAAGGCAAGGTCGGATGGGCTTTGATAACGATTTTACAACGGAGCAAGGTCAGCGTTTTACAGAGGTTGCGAATAAAGCGGTTAAGCGCCGTGTTAGAAAGCACCAGGCAGATGGGCCTTTTATACACTCGGCCAAGCAAGCCGCTTTTAAAACCGTTGCTAAATCTAAGAACGAAAATCGAAATTTAGTACGACAAGTCGTATGGATTATTGTTATTGGCTTAGTGAGTTTATGGGCCATGTATATGGCCGGCTAGCGTGGACGCGTTTTTAATAACGTAACATTGCTCCCTTCGACCTTCGCTTCAAGACAACCTTCAAGCTCAGATGATTCCGATTCTGAGAAGGCGAGGTTCGTCGGTAGCTCTTCTATCAAGGTTGATACGGGATTATCGTGATAATAAGCGTATCGATTTTTTCCTGAATGTTTGGCTACATACATCGCTTTATCAGCACATCTCGTCAGCTCATGTAATTCTTGAGCATCTTGCGGGTACAACGAAACCCCAACACTGAGTGTCAATTCCTTGATTCTCTCGTTTGTCTGGCAACCACTTTCGAATAGCCCACAAATCCGATCTAAAATACCGTCTAGATCTTTGCGAGTTGGTACATCGTAGAGCATCAAAACAAACTCATCTCCAGCAAAGCGCGCAATCGAATAATCGTATTCATGACTTACCCTGTCTCTGGTTCGGATGTTGTTGCTTAAACGATTCGCAAAATGCTGCAAAACACTGTCTCCGACGTCGTGCCCGTAGCTATCATTAATGCCTTTGAAGTCATCTATGTCCAAAAAAACTAATGCAGTCAGTGAGCGTTCACTATCCACTGTCGCAAGTTTTTCTGTCGCCCAGCGTTCAAAGCTCCAACGGTTTGCCAAACCGGTTAGTTGGTCTCTATAGGCCAGATCTTCAATCCCCTCTTTATACAGGCGTTGAATATAACTGACGGCTTTTGTGTAGTAATAAGCTGATGTGTGACATACCAAGCTCATTGTAAATAAGCTAAGAATAAACCGGTGTGAGCTGCTAAAAGGTAAAGAAAAGCTGCTAGGCATCGCTGTAATCAAGGTGCTGATAAATACACAAAATGAGGTACTGAATATAATGCCAATTCTGAAATCGTTTATGAAAATGACGGCAGCCAAAATCGGGTAGAGCCAGAGTGTCCGCTCGGGAATGGCGTGACTGTACAAGAATAGGATGACTCCTTGAACGAGCAGAACACCACTTAGAATCAATTCTGAATACTCAGCGGCAGTGACTTTTTTCACGTAAAATGCATTGGAGATAGCGATAAGTGCAAAACACAGTTCGAAAATTGACAGCGTGTAATGCTGACCTTGGAAGTAAGCCCAAGTGTAGAATGTGAATAACGCAGCGGCAGCCAGTGAAAAGGAGTGGACAATTTTTTGCTTGCGAGTGGATCGTATGTCCGCCATTTCTTCTAGGTGTCTGCCGACGAGCCTTTTCATGTGATTTGTGCCAAAGATTTTGATAATTGATGTTAATAGTAGATGAAATAAAAGTCATAGCAGAGTGTTAGTGACCTTTTTAGTGTGACTACTATCAAGGTTTCATATTTAAATGATGAGTGACTCACAATAAATAGTGATGCGCGTCACTAACGGTGCAGATGTATCCGAGAGTGAAACAATCAAGGTTCTAGTTGCAGGAAGTTACTTGGCTATTATCTACTTGCTTTCCAATACGTTACTCAACATAGTTTGTAGATAGCTAATGTTTATAGATACCTAAATTTGATAGAGGCTCACAATGTTAATTACCTTTAGTTGCAAAGCTCATGCTAGCGTCACGATGTTTGGTGAAGTCGGTCTTAAGTTCATTAAGATGCTTGGACATAGTGGCACTATCCCCGGAGCAATTGATGCTTCAGAGGTTTCTCAAGCGTTAAGCAATTTGCGTGCTGCGATCGCCGCTGAGCAGAGCAAGCAGGTAGAGCAAGAAAATGCCGATGATGACAGTGAAGAAACAGTTGTTGAAGCGCCTGTTAATATCGGTAGCCGAGCTTTCCCGTTAGTTGAACTATTGAAAGCGGCCATTAAAGACGAATGCGAAGTGATGTGGGAAGACGGTAGCGGTAAGCGATTGTAAGAGTATTCGAGCTCTTCGAATCAGAAAACAAACGTTTTCATAGGTTGACTAATAAATGCAAACTGAAACAATACGCTGCATTTATAGAAGTGTGTTGATCTAAAGGAAATTTGATGAGCTCTTATTCTCACGTTCGCAGTTACGCCAGTTTATTCAGTGCCTTATCGTTGGCGCTTGCATCAGCTCCGAGTGCCGCTGATATATCAACAACGCCCGTCATTGGTGGCGTGTTTAGCTCCAGTGAAGTGTTGAAAAATCATGTGCTTTCAAGCCTAAGTTATTCTGCCAAACTCACTCGTGATGCAGCTCTTTTCACCATTGGTGGCGTCACATTAGATGCGTACATTCTCGCTCTCCCTCTAGATGTCAAAACAAAAGCCAGAGTCGTTGCTCAGTTATCTAACCCGACGTACTCAATTCCTTTGGGTTATTTTCTCTATAGTTATTACGACCGCTATTCAGGCTTGGGCAGTGAAGATGTGTTCAAATCTTACTTGTCGACGGTTTATGATAAGCAGGCGCTAAAGGGTTTTGAACATAGCCTCTATCATGTTGGAGATAAGCCAACCTCAGAGCATCGCGAGCCAGATACCTCGACTGAAGCAACGGGACATCATGAAGGTATTCGTATCGATGAACAGTTCATTGCCAACATGGTGGTTATCTACGATGCGTTATTCGAAATTGGTGTCTGGCAGGATATGGACACGCTCCCTGCGAATTACACATACTTAACCAATAGCCCTGAAGATCTAGCGATCGTCGCTCAGATTCAACCGATCATCGTTGATTTGATCGGTAAAGCGGCATTGGGAATGGATGACGGCGATATGAAGTCTGCAATGCTGGCGATTGCAGAAGATGGCAAACCAGAAAACGCTGATAAGCCGAATAACAAAGCACAAGCTCTTACCATCACTCTCATTGATTTTGTGCGCTTAAACTTGCTTAAAGCTTATCGACAATTTGTGTTTAAAGAAGAGCGTGCAGAAGCGCTCGATGATTGGATGCAACAAGCGTTCAGTGACCAGCCTGATGCGCTCATTCAATTCTTAGAATCCCAACAGCAAAAACGTTTTGCGGTCCAAGTGACCGTCGATGGTTTACAGCAAGGATTGCTCGAGGGGTTGGTCGATGAGAATGCGCCTTTCATCTCAGTGGCTTACCAAAATCATAAAAACCGAGCGCAATACAAACCTCAGCTAGAAACGGTGATTGAGCCTGAGCATCAACAGCAGGTTCGGTTCATGGAAGTTCTATCAGAACAAACCTACCGTGATCCGAATTACCTTCCGTTCTTCAAAAATCTCTATCAAGAGCATCGAGGCAATATTAGCCGAGTGGGTATCTCTTCAACTCCCACAATCAGCGTACGTAACCTACCTATCATTAAAACGGGCGCAAAAGTGTCGGGGCAAGGTGGCACTGGCATCCCTAATTTCCACTTTGTCGACCGAGAGATCGACCGAGCGTATTACTTCTTTGGTAATGATGCCCTGCAGTTAGATGTGTTGATGGCAGACAACAAGGTTCAAACCATGTTTGATCGCCTTGATTACCTTAAAACGCTGAACTGTAACGCTCAATATGATTGGAATGCTCACACCACTTACGATGGGTTAGTAAACCTAGGTTTGGGTGAGTCACTGCGTGATTATGGTGAGAAACGTTGCGTGAAAGAGCTTCAAGAACGTTCAGAAGTCGAAGTGGTTTTGCAAGAAAAGCGTCAAGCCTTGATTGAAGATATTGAAGCGTATCAGTCTATATCTGGCTTTGATTTTTTCACTAAGTTTTCAAAGAGAGCTCTGGTTAAACAGTCTATCACTCAGTTTGCCGAGTTAGATGGAAAAGGGATGCCAGACTACACCTTGGTTTATAACCCATGGCCGGATCACTTCGCGCACTTTACCGGTCCTTTTAGTGACGAAATTCTGATGCCGACTGGAGAGCTTAACCGACTGGACTATTGGATTCGCCAGATTGAAGCGACCTACCGCAGTGCAGGCATTTACGATAAAACGCTATGGGGCATGGCAGGGGATCATGGTTTAACGCCGGTGTTCTACGCACTCAATCCCGAAAAGCAGGTATTTGAAGGCTTACAAGCCGAGCTAGAGTATCCAATTGTGGTTAAGAAGATATCTTCGGACGAGGGGGAAGGGCCTAAGATTACCAATGCTCTAAGCTACCCAAGCTCGAAGGAATTGGATGTGGTGGTCGCCTCGACTGCTGGTGGTAACTTCATGATGGACTTCTTTAATTCGGCTCAAGGGTGGCAGGTTCAGCCGGTTTACCAAGAACTCACGCAGTGGTCTCCGATTGCAGCGCCAGCTGGTCAGAATATCGATATCATTAATCAGATAGCGCAACGCTTGCCTGAAAGTCTTGATTATATGGTCGTAAGAGAAAGCACATGTGATCAACAACGCTGCGCTGTTCGTGTGATTGGCAATCGTGATTTAAAACGGGTCGATGAATTGATCACACGTGAAGGTGACAAGCTTTTCTATGAGTCATTGGAAGACAACCGAGCGCCAATTTTGCTCAATACGCAAAGGTTAAATCCATACCTAGCATCACCAAGCGAAGCTGATTTTGCACAGTATTCTCAATTGGTAGAAAAATGTATTAACCGAGCGGTTAAGGCGGATGTGACAACCTGGTGTAGCAGTGCTGAATGGACTTCATTGACGCAACCAACACCTCGACCAGATTCAGTAAATCAACTGGCTAATATCTACCTTGAAGATAGGGCTGGCACGGTTAACTTGTTCCCTAAAGCGGGAATTGGTTACAACACCAAGGTACCAGGGCGTCATGCTGGTGAGGATTACTTAGAGAAAGATGCCTTCATCGGATTCTGGGGAGCGCCAATTGGCGATAACTCTCAGCAATTGAAAATCGAAGCTAATGGCTCTTTGGCTCCAACGCTGTTTGAGTATTTGACCGGAGAACCTGTGGTCGAAGGCGAGAACGGTTGGGGCTTTCCGTCGTTGCTGAATAAGTTGGATGTGTCTAAGAATAATTAAACTCTATTATCTATCGTTTAGGTTACGATACCGTAAAGCGAATCTAATGTGGCTTTTATTAGCCACTTTAGACTTCAATAAACTGCTCAATACAATCGATGTTTAGTTTGCTTGGGGCACCTACTAAATATCTTAACTAACGACACCTTTCCAATACCTCTTCACGGCATAACACATTTTAAATAAAGTGATGCTGTTCACGCTTTCTTGACTCCCAATTCTGAACTAAGAATTTTTCCTAGTTATTCTAAGACCCTCTCTCATGCGGTCGCTTTTTAGACTCCTTATTATTTCATCATCGAATTGCAAAGAGTGCATGGTCAGTAATGTTCCGTGCAGACCTCATCAATAATAAGAGAGTTCACAATGTTAAAGTTCCTAGATCAGGTTAGAAAACCGACGCTGGATCTTCCGGTCGAAACTAGAAGAAAAATGTGGTTTAAACCATTCCTACAATCGTACCTAGTCGTATTCATTGGCTATTTGACCATGTATTTAATCCGTAAGAACTTCAATGTCGCGCAAAACGACATGATTTCTACTTATGGATTATCAATGACCGATCTAGGTCTTATTGGTCTTGGCTTTTCAATTACTTATGGTATTGGTAAAACGGTTGTTTCCTACTACGCGGATGGCAAAAACACCAAGCAGTTCCTGCCATTCATGCTTATCCTATCTGGCCTTGCCATGTTGGGCTTTAGCTTCAGCTTGGGTGGAGGCAGCGCTAGCTTATTCATGATGGTTGCCTTCTACGCATTGAGTGGTTTCTTTCAAAGTACCGGTGGTCCTTCAAGTTATTCGACTATTACTAAATGGACGCCTCGTAATAAGCGTGGGTCGTATTTAGGTCTTTGGAACATGTCACACAACGTAGGTGGTGCAGGTGCTGCTGGTGTAGCGCTGTTTGGCGCTAACTACTTTTTTGATGGCAACGTAATTGGTATGTTCGTGTTCCCATCGATCATCGCGATTGTGGTTGGTTTTATTGGGATGCGTTTTGGTAACGACTCTCCAGAAGCATACGGTTTAGGTACAGTTGAAGAGTTGTTTGACGAAGAAATCAGCGAAGAAGATACTATTGCTGAAGAAAATCAAATGACTAAGAAAGAGATCTTTGTTGAATATATCCTTAAAAACAAAGTGATCTGGTTACTCTGCTTCGCGAATATCTTTTTGTACATTGTTCGTATCGGTATCGATCAATGGTCTACAGTTTATGCGTATCAAGAGTTAGGTCTATCAAAAGAAACGGCTATTTCAGGCTTTACTCTGTTTGAAGTTGGCGCTCTGGTCGGTACATTAATGTGGGGTTATTTATCAGACCTTGCTAACGGACGTCGTGCTTTAGTTGCTTGTGTATCGCTTGGACTGATTATTGTATCTCTAGAGTTTTATCAGCATGCAACGAGCGAGTTCATGTACCTAGCATCACTATTCGTACTTGGCTTCCTAGTATTCGGTCCTCAACTGTTGATTGGTGTTGCTGCGGTAGGTTTTGTTCCTAAGAAAGCAATCAGTGTGGCTGATGGCGTGAAAGGCACATTTGCTTACCTAATTGGTGACAGTTTTGCCAAACTTGGCCTAGGCATGATTGCAGACGGAACGCCTATTTTCGGCTTAACAGGTTGGAAAGGGACATTTGCAGCACTCGATACTTCTGCTGCCATTTGTATTGTTTTACTGTTGTTCGTTGCTATTGCGGAAGAGAAGAAGATTCGTCACGCGAAGAAGATGCACCTAGCGGCTCAAAACGCGTAGCTTGTCTGAGTACTTGTTCTCGCAAAGAGAGTTTCGGGTAGATAGTTTCACGTGCTTTATTGGTTTAAAGCACGTGAGATCATACCAATCGTTAGTTCGATTCAGTATCATCTCTACCAATAAACTTAATTTTAGATAGCTCCTGTTGGGGCTATTTTTCTTTCTCACTCTTAATTTTGGTTAATATCATGATTAATGTTGCGCTTGTTGATGACCACGTCATTGTTCGATCTGGCTTCGCTCAATTACTCAGTCTTGAAACTGATATAACGGTCGTGGGGGAGTTTAACTCTGCGGCAGAAGCGCGCCTCGGGCTGCCAAGTTGTCACCCTGATGTCGTTATCTTGGATATTTCAATGCAAGATGAAAGTGGCCTGAGCTTATTGGAAGAGATTCCATCTGGCATTGCTAGCATTATGTTGAGCGTACATGACTCTCCGGCAATGGTTGAAAAGTCATTAGAGTTAGGAGCTAAAGGTTATCTCAGTAAACGCTGTAGCCCTGATGAGTTAATTCAGGCCGTACACACGAGCGCAAATGGTGGCTGCTACCTTACGCCAGATATCGCCATAAAACTTGCGACACCAATGAAGAATAAAGCCTCGTTAAATCAGCTCACCCGCAGGGAAAGCGAAGTGTGCCAGTTATTAGCGACAGGGCTCGACGTGAAATCTATTGCCGTCGAGTTAGAGGTTAGCCATAAAACGGTACATGTGCACCGTGCCAATGCCATGGACAAACTCAATGTTAAGAACAACGTTGAGTTAGCTAAATTGTTCACTCAAGACCAGTACTAATGCGTTCTTATCTAGCCACCTCCTTATGCGGGGTTTTTATGGCTGGCTGTGCATGGTTCTGTTTATGGGTTATTGCCTTCTATTTCATTAATGACCCTGAGTTAGCCATTCTGCTTTTCCCATTCTCACTCCGGTTAGGAATGACGCTGCACACTCGCACTCACTATTGGCCTGCTATCTATATTGCAGAGTGGGGGCTCGCGATTGCTCTAGCTCTACTACTTGATGAACCTCAATGGCTGACGATACTAATCGCCAGTGGACTAAGTATTCCAGCCACTCTAATTGCCAAACGTTATTATTCTGGTGACCTGAATCGTCACTTGTTAGTGATGGCGAGCTTAATCATGGTCACAGCACTCATCAATGTTGCCGTGGTCAGTTCTCATGTTCCGGCTGTTTACATGGTGTGGTTGGTGAGCATCACGGGTGGTTTGATGTTGGTGCCGATGTGTTATTTGGTATGGAATTACCTATTCCAAAATAAGTGGGCGCCACTGAGCTCTTACTTAATCAACAATGTCATTGAGTTCAAAATCCGTCACATCGCTTTATACAGCCTCTTGTTGGTCGTCAGTATTTTGATACAAACCAGTTTGCCAGATGAGCTAAGGCGCTTCGCCCCGTTCTGTATGGCTATCCCTATTATCTTGCTCGCCGTTCGTTATGGATGGCAAGGCGCCTTGCTCGCTACCCTGCTAAATAGCGTCGCGTTGATTGCAGCCCACAGTGGCACGTCCAAACTCGAAATTACTGATTTACTCTTGTCTCTTTCCGCTCAGACCATCACAGGTATTTTGCTTGGTTTAGCTGTTCAAAAACAAAAAGATCTCAACTCGAAATTACGCAGTGAGCTCTCTAGGAATCAAAACCTTTCCCGTCAGCTAATCACGGCTGAAGAATCGGTTCGTCGTGATATTGCCCGTGAGTTACATGATGAGATAGGCCAGAACATCACGGCAATTCGGACTCAAGCGAGCATTATCAAACGTGTCGATGCAGCTGAAATGAGCGTTCGCTGTGCTGGTACGATTGAATCATTATCGTTGAATGTTTATGACACCACCAAGCGCTTGCTAACGAAGCTAAGACCAAAAATGTTGGACGACCTTGACCTGAAGGACTCCGTTGAACAGCTCACACGTGAAATGGAGTTCTCGGATCACGGTGTTGATATCCAGTTAAATTGGCACGGTGACTACTCATGTTTGAGTGACACGCTCAAGGTTACTCTCTTCCGACTGTGCCAAGAGTCTTTAAACAATGCCCACAAATATGCTGAAGCAAGTGAAATTAGAATAGAACTGATTCTAGACGATCAAGCTTATCTTCGAATTACAGACAATGGTGTTGGTTTTACAGCGCAGGATCTTCTCAAAGGAATGGGTGTTCGTGGTATGCAAGAGCGTGTTCAGGCGCTCGGTGGCAAGATGACAATCAACGCTAATGACTCTTCTTCGGGTACTAATATCAGCGTTACATTACCTAAAGTGTGAGAACGAATATGTTTGGATTTCTGCGCTCAACAACGTCAAAAAGTCATACTCTAAGCGATGATGAGGTCAATCAGCGTTATCGTTATTGGCGTCTCCACATCATGATAGGAATGTATGTCGGCTATGCAGGTTTTTACTTCACTCGTAAAACCTTTAATTATACCGCGCCAGCCATGATCACCGATCTTGGCTTAGACAAAGGCGAAATCGGCTTGATTGGCACGCTCTTTTATCTTTCCTACGGCTTATCTAAGTTTATTTCAGGCACGATATCGGATCGGTCGAACCCGCGTTACTTCATGGGGCTCGGCCTAATCGCGACAGGCTTGATCAATATCGCGTTTGGTTTTTCTAGTTCGTTGGCGGCTTTTATATCGCTTTGGGTGCTTAATGCATGGTTCCAAGGTTGGGGCTGGCCATCGTGTTCCAAGTTATTGACGACCTGGTATTCTCACTCCGAAAGAGGCTTTCGCTGGGCTATATGGAATACAGCACACAACGTTGGTGGGGCATTGATCCCTATTCTCGTCGGCTATCTAACTCTCCAATACAGTTGGCGAGCTGGGTTTATCTGGCCGGGTGTGATTGGTGTTTTTATCGGTCTTATTGTCTGCTGGCGCTTACGTGACAAGCCCACCACCATGGGACTTCCGACGGTAGGGAAGTGGCGTAGTGATCACCTGGAATTAGCGCAAGAGAGCCATGGGCAAGGGTTCAGCTATCGAGAGATCCTGAAAACCTATGTGTTCAGCAATAAGTACATTTGGTTGCTCGCTTTTAGCTATGTGTTGGTTTACATCGTAAGAACGGCAGTTAACGACTGGGGCAACTTATATCTCACCGAAGAACACGATTACAGTTTGATAAACGCAAATGCTGCTTTGTCTCTGTTTGAGATTGGCGGTTTCGTTGGTTCACTTGTTGCTGGATGGGGATCGGATAGGCTGTTTGGTGGTAACCGTGGTCCCATGAATATCCTGTTCGCGATTGGTATCTTCCTCTCGGTATCCGCTTTATGGCTTATGCCTCTAACCAACTTTGTGTTTCAAGCGGCTGGGCTGTTTTGTGTAGGCTTTTTTGTGTTTGGCCCTCAAATGCTAATAGGTATGGCTGCCGCGGAATGCTCACATAAAGACTCCGCAGGAGCTGCGACAGGCTTTGTTGGCTTATTTGCCTATATGGGTGCAGCACTTTCTGGCTACCCATTAGCGCTCGTTCTAGAAACTTATGGTTGGAGTGGGTTCTTCATTACCATCTCGACTTGTGCGGCCGTTATTGGCTTGCTGCTACTGCCTTTCCTACAAGCCCAATCGCCTCAGAAAAGTGCAGAGGTTCGCTCTGGCTTTTAAGGGATTTCTTCGTAAATAAGATAGCTGCTAATGGTCCTCTGGTTATTATGCAGCTACCCTATCTTCAGCATTTTTTATACGTAGCATTCAAATGTGACTCTTTTCACGCTTTTCATGGTTCTCACCTGTTTCTAAGAATTTTTCCTATTGCGTCTAAGACCTCATCTCATGTGGGTTCTAGCTGCTCTCTGTAGTCTTTCTAATTATTTACGTTATTAGAAATTAGCTCTCTGAATTGTGTTCAAAGGGCTCACTACGGAAAACGCCATGTCACTCAGCCACTTCTCAGAATACTCATTTTTCCCAATGGAAAACACCATCCAAAATTATGCATGGGGGAGTATTTCTTCGATACGTGAACTGTTTGGCTTTAAGAATGAGTCACAAGAGCCGCAAGCGGAAGTTTGGATGGGAGCGCATCCAAAAGGTTGCTCAATGGTTAAGCTTGACCAACATTTGGTGCCTCTCTCTGAGCTGATTAACAAGAATAAACCCGCTTATTTATCTACTGATATTGCGCAGGAGTTCGGTGAACTGCCGTTCTTGTTTAAGATCTTGGCAGCGGAAAAAGCGCTATCGGTCCAGGTCCACCCAAACAAGCACCAAGCCGAGTTAGGCTTTGCGAGAGAGGAGCAAGCAGGAATCCCTCTGACTGCAGGGCATCGTAATTACAAAGACTCTAACCATAAACCTGAATTGGTTTACGCGATCACTGAATACCAAGCGATGAATGGCTTTCGAGAATTTAACGAAATATTAGGTTTGTTCAGAAGATTAGACTCTAGCGTGCTCGCTGGCTTGATTGAAGAGTTTGGGACCCACCTTGACTCTCTAGGTTTAGAAGCGTTTTTCCGTGATCTATTAACGCTTAATGACCAATGTAAACATCAAGCACTAGAGCAACTTCTGACTTACGCAGAGGCTCACCAAGATCAAACAGAATTTGCATTGATCATTGAACTTAGCCATCAGTACCCGAACGATATCGGTCTGTTTTGTGTTCTGCTGCTTAACTTGATCACACTAAAGCCAGGTGAAGCGATGTATTTGAATGCGAACACTCCGCACGCTTACATTAAAGGTACCGGGCTTGAGATTATGGCAAATTCGGACAACGTGCTACGAGCAGGTTTAACGCCAAAACACATTGATGTCGCTGAGTTAGTCGCCTGCACAAAATTCACGCCAATTCCGTTCGAAGGCTTGTTGTTAGAGCCATCAAAACTGGGTAAATGTGATTGTTATGATATCCCGGTCAGTGACTTCAATTTCAATATCTTTCATCGTCCTCATCAAGAAGAAGTTATCACAAGTGGCGCTGAAATTTTAATGGCAATAGATGATGACCTAGTGCTAATGAGTCAGAAAGGCGAGCACTTAACCCTCACCAAAGGGCAATCGGTATTTATCCCAGCTTATATTGGCCATTACGAATTGAGCAGCAAAGGGCGAGTGGCGAGAGCGTTTAATTAGCGAAGTCGCTTCTAGTTTAAATAGAGAGTCATCCCCACGAAATTAGTATCACTATCATCAACAATTTGGTAGTCAAGCGCCTGATAAAAACTGATGGCGCGGGTGTTACTTCTAAAGCTCGACAGAGTGACTTGGTTTCGTTGCTCTTGATGGGCTTTTTCGTGGATGCGTGACATGACTTTTTTACCAATAGACTGATCTTGGTATTGATGGGAAATGATCAGAAGGTGAACATGGTATGCGTTGTCATAAGGCTTAAAACACACAAGTCCAACCCTTTGTTTTCCTAGGTATACCCAATGAAACCAAGAGGGATTGTACTCGTTTAAAAGTCGTTGACGTTGGAAGTCGTCATCCCATCCGAAAACGCTATCAACGTGTATGAAAAGCCCTTGCTTAACACACGCAAACAGTTCTTCGAATTCGAGATTTGAAACGAGCTGGAATTGTATGTTCTCTTCTTCTATTGTCACTCTGCTCACTTCCTTATCAAACGCTTTCGAATAAGCAAACAGTAACATAATTGAAGAAGCCGAATTAGCTTGGATTTGCGCTGTTATGAAACCAAAAAGCCATGCGTAGTGCATGGCTTAGAATAAAGTATCGGATTGATTTTTCTATACGATCTTAAGCGCGTGATGGCGCGTGAGCTGTTTGTGTAGCGAGTCTTTTAGCTCCATGCGTTCTACTTTGAGGTTGTGCATGCTGTCGTCATCGATAGGGCTGCCAGAGATTTCTAGCTGACGGATGTCGTAGTCGAGTTGGTGGTATTTTTGCATGTCTGCTTTGAATTTTTCGTCGTCGTGGTTGAGCTGAACAATGTCTAATTTAAGATCTGGGAAATCTAAGATAAAGGCATGGTTTTCATTGAGCATTGGCACTTCCTCTCTAGTCGGATTTTTAGGGCGTGTTGATCTTTCGAGCTTGTTTTTGCGGCGAATTGCTGGGTATTTCTACAAGGCAGAGGCTTTGATGTGTAGCTAGCCTACATGAGAAGCCGATAACGTAGTAGAAATGACCAGCAAACGCTGCCCGAAGGGTTCGGCTAAAAGCGTTTTACTCTTTGTTGAGGGAGATTTGCTTAGAATGACTAGGCTACTTCTCCCTCGCCGCGATTAAAACGCTTTTATCT